>DATAHE010000529.1:0-4265 GCA_036263355.1 Steroidobacteraceae bacterium
AGACCGTCGATTGGCATCAGCGTGCACAGCAGCTGATAGCAAACAAGCGTATTGCATATCAGGCGTACATTGATGGTCGTTACGTTGATGCTCAGGATGGCCAAACGTTTGATTGCATCAGTCCCATCGATGTAGCCTTGCTGGCCAAGGTTGCGTCTTGCAGCGACCGTGATGTCGATGCTGCTGTCAGTGCAGCACGCCATAGCGTCGCAAAAGGCACTTGGTTATCAATGTCGCCATCAGCGCGCAAAAAGATATTGCTCAAGTTTGCGGACTTGATCGAACAACACACTGAAGAATTGGCATTGCTGGAAACGCTGGATATGGGCAAGCCCATTCGTTACAGCCTGGCAGTGGATATTCCTGCCGTGCTTAAGTGCATTCGATGGTATGCCGAAGCGATTGATAAGCTCTATGATGAAGTTGCGCCAACCTCACGCGATGTACTTGCCACCATTACGCGTGAACCAGTGGGCGTTGTCGGCATCGTTGTTCCGTGGAACTTTCCATTGTTGATGGCGGCATGGAAATTTGCACCGGCACTGGCTGCGGGTAACTCCATTGTGATTAAGCCATCGGAAAAATCTCCATTGACAGCGTTGCGTGTCGCACAGCTTGCAACCGAAGCAGGTATCCCCGATGGTGTATTCAATGTTGTTCCCGGATTGGGTCACGTCGCAGGCAAGGCACTGGCGTTGCATATGGATGTGGACTGCATTGCATTTACTGGGTCCACTGTAACTGGAAAACAGATGATGCAATATGCGGGACAATCTAATTTGAAACGCGTATGGCTTGAGTGTGGGGGCAAGTCCGCGCATATCGTGATGCCCGATGCGATAACCAGTGATGGTGATCTTGATGTCGTGGCCCGCAACGCGGCAGCAGCGATATTTTTTAATCAGGGCGAAATGTGCTCAGCAGGATCGCGATTGCTCGTGCACGAATCTATACGCGAGAAGCTACTGGAACGTATTGCCCACCACGCGACTCAGTATCAACCTGCCAATCCGTTGAATATCAATACGCATCTGGGTGCATTGGTTGATCAGGCACAACTTCAAAGCGTGCTCTCTTATATTCATTCCGGTATTGAGCAAGGCGCATCATTGCGTTTTGGTGGACGACAAATTGTGCAAGACAAGGGCTGCTATGTTGAGCCGACATTATTTGATAGCGTTATCCCGGGCATGCGCATCGCGCAGGAAGAGATATTTGGTCCCGTGCTTGCAGTGATGACGTTCAAGCACGAGGCGGAAGCCATCATGCTCGCGAATAGTGTTATCTATGGTCTTGCAGCGGGTGTGTGGACCCGCGATGTGCACGCCGCCCATCGCATATCTCGTGCACTGAAAGCGGGCGTTGTCTATGTCAATTGTTACGACGATGACGATATCACCGTCCCCTTTGGTGGCTATAAACAATCAGGCTTTGGTCGTGACAAGTCATTACATGCTTTTGATAAATACACTGAATTGAAAACCACTTGGATGCGGATCGCAAATCCATAGTTGCATTATGTTGGTAACCGACTGATGGTGAAAAGCGACCATTTGTCGGCCGATGTTGCGCCCAACTTGTATTGTCTGACAATATAGTCTGGAGCCTTGGTAACTATTTCAGGGCAAACTCTTGGGCAGATCGAATCAGGTGGACAATGTCGAATTCGGACCACGCTCTGAAGACCGCACCGCGAAGCAATATCGGGGTAACGTCACGTTATCCTGAGTTGATGCATGGTGTGCTTGATCCATCAGTCACTGGCATCGCAGTTGAACTGACGCTGCCGCAAAATCATGTCAATGCGGAGACTGTCGAACCTTATCTTAAATCGCTGTGCGAACTAGTGGCGGTGGATTGTGTGTTCGTTGCGTTGTTTGATGAAACGCGTGAAAAGATTGAATGGGTGAACTCGGTTAGCAACAAGTACGATCTATGTAATCCCTTTGTGTTACTCAATTCTCAACAACCTTGCTGTGAGCGTCTTAAGTCCAAGCTGGCAAATAAACAATTGCTAGAGATTCGTGACACGGGTGCTGCGGACACAGACAACGCGGATTTTAACGCGAAGCTGGCGGGTCTTAACCTGGGGTCAATGCTGGTAGCTGGATTGTCTTGCAACAATGGTGAAGGTAGTGGTATTGCAGGCATCATGGTGCTGGGTACGATGCGTCGTCGTAGCCGCTGGGATATGGATACACACTTGATGTTGAAGTTGATGGCCGCGAGCTATGCGGCGGGTTATGAACGTTACGTTCTGAACTCCTCTGCATATCTGACTGTCTAGTTTTCCTCCTGATGCCGAAGCATGCTAACGGGTAAAGCACGTTAGGAATTTATCTGCGGCGTGAGAATGCGCTTGCAGAAAAAGTTAACAAAAAAGAACATCGGGCAGGTGAGTATTTGCTTAAACTCCAGAATATGAAGCTGTGCCGCTGCGTACCTTCATCATCTTCATTTTTCATTTGAATTTATTGGATCGCAATGCCAACCAGTACCGCCAGTCATCCAGCGCCGCCGCATGCGGGCACCATCGGCAGACTTGCTGATCGCGCACGTTCTCGCGACGACAAGGTAGTCATCGGGCGACCACATGGTGTTGATCCAACCATGGTGCAGATTGCGGTTGAACTGACCATGCCCAAGGTTCATACCAGCGCACGTCTGGTAGAGCCGTATTTGCAGGCACTGCAAAATACATTGCTGGTGGATTCTGTGTTTGTTGCTTTGTTTGACAGGACACTAACGCGGGTTTCATGGATTGCTGCTTCGAATTCCAATTACCAGTACTGTAATCCGTATGAACTGATTGGCATCTCACAACCGTTTAATGTCGAGCTGCTACAAAGATTGAAGATGCAGCAGCTGCTAGATGTTCGCGACGGCACGTATCACGCGGGTGAATACGCTGAGCTCAGCAAACAATTGATGCCATTGAACCTATGTTCCATGCTGATTGGCGGCATCACTGCTGCTGAAAGGGTGGTTGGCTTCATGTTGTTTGGCTCCTTGCATCGACGTAACGACTGGGACATGGAAACCCACTTGACGATGAAGTTGATGACAGCCTGTTACACCGCCGGCCTTGAACGCAGTCAGCTACGTAGTAAATAGAGTGGTGGGCGGGATGACAGGTGCTGGTTATGTCGCACAAAGCACTTAACAAAAGTCAGGTAGACGAACAGCACTCGTGAGTTTCATTGTTTCCAAGGCAACTGATCCGCTCACAATTAGGCTCACAAAATTGTCTGATTATTTGGCCAACTGTTAATCACGTTGCCACTATCCCGTAACTAATTCTGTCAAAACCCTGCTGATATCCGTCATTTGTCTGTGTAATGATGGGTGGTAACCGGTATCATCAAGTTTGACCCAGTTTGAATCTGGGCGGTATGAATATGGCCAGCTTGAATATGGATTGACGTTGGAGATGAGACGTTAGTTATGAACAGAGAAGTGACAACACCGACTGGGTCGGTTCTCGATAAGGTACTCACCGCAAAGGCGGCGGTAGAAACGGGCGCGTTCTTCAAATCGACGCGCTCCAAAGAACCTGCAAAACGTCCTGCACTGGATCCCACCATTGCTCGTATCGCGGTCGAATTGACCTGTCCAGAAAATCATGCGAGTGATGCATCGATTGAACCCTTGTTGAGTTCGCTGCGCGAAGCGGCATCGCTCAGCTGCGTGTTTGTTGCCATGTTTGACGGGCGGCGCGTGCGCATGGAAAAAATCATTGCTGCGGGCATCACCGTCAAGAACTGCAAGCCTGATACATTGACTGGCGCAATGCAGCCCTGCACAGCAGAGATGCTGGCACGTCTTGCCAAGCATCAATTGCTTGATGTGAAGGACTACAACTCCGTTGGCCCAGATTGGGATCTGTTCAGTTCACAAGTTGCCAGCCTCAACCTTTCATCCGTATTGGTGGGTGGCATCAATGTCTTGGGTAATGTGCAGGGGTTGATGATCTTTGGTTCATTGCTACGACGTAGCGACTGGGATGTCGAAACGCGACTGGCCATGAAATTGATGTCTGCCAGCTATGCTGCTGGCTTTGAAAGACATCAACTATTGTCGAGCCAACAAAAATAGAATCGACTAGCTATCACAAAGTGATTGCACATCAATGCATGTGCAATCCGCCATTAATGGAGTAGTCCGCTCCCGTGGTGAATCCGGCTTCTTCCGAAGCAAGCCATTCCACCAGTGACGCAATTTCATCAGGTTCGCCCAAACGCTTCATAGGAATCGATGAAACAATT
>DATAHE010000530.1:0-3222 GCA_036263355.1 Steroidobacteraceae bacterium
CTGGCGAATATCAACAATGTGTTCGACAAGATGCCGCCCGTTGACCATAGTCAGCCTGGCATTGCTAATCAACCATTCAGCCCATACAACTACAACAATTACGGTCGCAGCTACTACGTTGGAATGAAGTATTCGTTCGGCCACTGATAGCTATCTTGAATTGGCCGCTTGTTACTGAATAAGCGGCTTCGAAAGAAGCCGCTCTTTTCTTTTTTACTCAATAATTTTCACCACCGCACCAGCGTGAATTCCCAACTGCGCTGTAACGCCACCTTTCAATTCCAGCACGGTGGCGACTATTCCTTTCGATCTGATGATCTTTTCCGACATGGGTTTAGTATTTGTAGCAATGCTCTCGATCAGCCCATCAGTAGTGATGAACACCATATCCAGCGGCATTAATGTGTTCTTCATCCACATCGAGATCACCTGCGGTGAATCGAAGACAAACAACATGCCCTGATCAGCAGGGATGGCTTTAACGTACATGAGTCCCTGCTCACGGCGACGTTCGGTATCAGCAACCCATATCTTGAATACATGCTTGTGCATGTCGGGGGTATAGATCGCCAGCGTCGCCTTGGGAAATTGATCCAGTGGCTCTGTTGCTGTTTGCGCGTAGGCAGTACTACCGATGACAAGAAGCAGAAGTATCCGGAACATTTTCATTGCGCGGCCGCCACCACTGATGACACATTCTCTTCAGAGGACTCAACATCGACGCGTCCCGCAAAATCGAAACGGGTAATCAGCACGAAGCCATCGCCGGAAAGGGCGCGCGCCGGTTGATTGCAAAATCCACGGGCTTCTACTCGATAGCTAACTTTGCGAGTTGGCCGACCGGGCAACACCGTTTGCTTCAGCTCATCAATCGTGCACTTGTCGCCTTGCGTGCTATAAAACTCGGCCTTGCCTTCCCGCATGATGGTTACGTTGGCGGATAGCACCTTGCCGCTTTTGCCCGCGCCAATTTCACTAATGCCAAAGAGCAGCACAAGCGGATGCTTGCTGGTGGATGGTTGACTAAATCGAAGCCGCAATCCACCTGTGGGTCGCACTGAACCTGCGCAGTTCATGCTCTGGTTGCGCCAATCGAGTTCAGCCTGAATGGATCCAGTCAGTCTGGCGCGCAAATATCCATCGCGAGTGCTCAGGCATTGAACTTGCACTTTGCTGTTTGCAGAAGAACTTGACTCATGTTGTGCCGCTGAATTACCGGAAGTTGCCATTTCTGTGTCAGCGATAGCTGGCATTGCTACGGGCATCGCAATAAACAGCAACATCATCAGGCATAACACTGATCGCATTGATCGCACACTGTGCGTTAGAGTGAGTAACGGGCGCTTACTGCCTGATGTGGATGCAATGATGCGTCGGAACATGTAAAAATGGGGCAAGTTATATTTGATTGAACAGGCCGCGAAGAATAGCGCGGTATTGGGGATGGTTCGAGTGTTATTCGCACCGCCCGTGTTAAACCCGGATCATTGTTAGAAGAGGTCGAAATGGATCACTCCGCTGCCGAAAAAGTCGCAGTACGTAAAAACAGTAGCTCTGCCAAACGCTATGTCAGCCGCTTAACGCATAGCACGCTGGCAGTGATCATGGCCGGCGGGCGTGGCGAGCGACTTAAGCATCTCACTGATAACCGCTGCAAGCCCGCCACCCAATTCGGCGGCAAATTCCGCATCATCGATTTCGTGCTCTCCAACTGCGTCAATTCCGGCATACGCCGCATTTCAATCCTGACGCAGTACAAGGCTCATTCGCTCATTCGTCACGTGCAACGCGGCTGGAGCTTCCTGCGCGGTCAGTTCGGCGAGTTCGTTGAAATCATTCCCGCACAGCAGCAGTTAGGACCCGACTGGTATCGCGGTACCGCCGACGCGCTGTATCAGAATCTTTCCATCATGAAGCTGCATCGACCCAAGCTGGTATTGGTGCTGGCAGGCGATCATATTTACAAGATGGATTACGGTCCCATGCTCGCATACCACGTCGAGAAACGTGCTCACATCACCGTGGGCGTGGTGGAAGTGCCGGTACAGGACGCGAGTGGCTTTGGTGTCATGACCATCGATGAAAACAATAAAGTCATCGACTTCAAGGAAAAGCCCGTCAAGCCCGACAGCATCCCCGGTCGTGAAGGTGTGGCACTGGGGTCGATGGGCATTTACGTGTTTGATGCGCGGCTGCTATTCAAGTTGCTGGAACAGGATGCCGCTGATCCCAATAGCTCACATGACTTCGGCAAGAACATCATCCCCAGCGTCATCAACAAATTGAATGTCATTGCCTATCCCTTCCGCGATGTTCGCACTCGTGCGCAACAGTACTGGCGCGATGTGGGTACCGTCGATGCATTCTACGAAGCCAATATGGAACTGGTGTCAGTCAACCCGGAACTGAATATCTATGACTCGCAATGGCCAATCTGGACCTTCCAGCGTCAACAACCACCCGCGAAATTCGTGTTGAATGAAGAAGGCCGACGCGGCATGGCGGTCGATTCAATGATCTCTGGCGGTTGCATCATTTCTGGCGCCGAAGTTGTGGAATCGTTGCTATCGACCAATGTGCGCGTGGCAGAACGCAGCCATGTTGAAAAATCATTACTGTTCCCTGATGTCCGCGTCGGACCAGATTGCATCATCAAGCATGCAATCCTGGATACCGGCGGCATTGTTCCACCGGGTACCCAGATTGGTGTCGACCCGGTTGAGGACGCCAAGCGCTTCTATGTTACGGAGAAAGGCGTCATTCTTGTGACGCGCGACATGCTCGCGAAGCTTTAGCTTCTAATGTGTTCTTTGGTTTCTTATGGGCTGATCATTCGATCAGCCCTTTTTTCTTATTGCCTGTATTTCTGGATCGCGCAAGTCAGGCTTGACAGGTGTCACCAGTTTTTGTATTTTACCAATCAGTTAATTAAACAATTGGTAAATAATGAACGACCAACTTAGCACTACGTTCGCCGCACTGGCCGACCCCACACGACGCGCGATTCTTGCCAGACTCGCTACAGGCGAAGCATCGGTTGGCGAATTGGCTGCGCCATTTGATATGACCATGCCCGCGATCACCAAGCATCTCAATGTGCTGGAGCGCGCCGGTCTGATCGTGCGTGGACGCGAAGCGCAGTGGCGTCCTTGCAAATTAAAAGCCGATCCGTTGAAGGGCGCCGCCAGCTGGCTGGATGATTACCGGCAGCATTGGGAACAG
>DATAHE010000531.1:0-3967 GCA_036263355.1 Steroidobacteraceae bacterium
GACTACGAACCGACTGAACGCGAACGACGTGTCGGTAAACTGGTCAGTGATATTGTCGAGCATCATCACTATCGCCAATCACCGATCAACGATCCTGTCTCGTCGATCACACTGGATCGATACATTGATTCGCTGGATCCATCACGAAGCTTTTTTCTCGCCAGCGACATTCAAGACTTCGAGCGTATCCGCTATCAGCTGGATGATGCGATTCTGCATGGAACGCTGGAACCTGCATTCACCGTCTACAACCGGTTTCAAATGCGCAATCGCGAACGCTTACAGTACGCGCTGTCGTTGCTGAAGACCCAGCCGGACTTCACCATCAATGAATCGATGGATTTCGATCGTTCCAAAACACCGTGGGCCAAGAGTGGCGATGAGTTGAATGAACTGTGGCGTAAGCGCGTCAAGAGCGATGCACTGTCGTTGATGCTTACCGGCAAGAGCTGGAATGAAGCCAGCGAGACGCTGACCAAGCGCTACGACCGTGCGCTAAAGAACATGGAAAAGATTACCAGTGATGACGTATTCGATGTGTTCATCAATTCCATGCTGCATGTGTTCGATCCGCACTCAAACTACCTGTCACCACGCAATGCGGACGAATTCAAAATTGCGATGAGCCTTTCCTATGTGGGTATCGGTGCATCACTGCAGATGATTGATGACTACGTAACGGTGCAGAACACCATCGCTGGCGGCTCCGCAGCGACCAGCGGACTCATCAATGCCAATGATCGCATCGTCGGTGTTGGTGATGGCAAAGACAGCAAGGTGCAAGACGTGATTGGCTGGCGTCTCGACGACGTGGTGCAACTGATTCGCGGCAAGGAAGGCACCTTCGTTAAACTGCAGATCATGCCTGCGGGCGCAACACCTGGCTCGCCAGAGAAAACAATCACCCTGAAGCGCAGCAAGATCACACTGGAAGCACAGGCTGCGAAGAAATCCATTCGCACCATTATGCGCGATGGCAAGGAAATTAAAGTCGGTGTGATTACGGTACCCAGCTTCTATCAAGACTATGAAGCGAATCAGCAGCACGACCCCAATTATCGCAGCACCACTCGCGATGTTCGCAATCTGATCAACGATCTGAAGACTAGCGGGATTGATGCATTGATCATCGACCTGCGCGCCAACGGCGGTGGCAATCTGCAGGAAGCCGTCAGCATGACCGGCTTGTTTATTGGTGAAGGCCCGGTCGTACAAGTTCGCCGTAGCGATGGCAATGTCGAAGTCATGAGCGATAACGACACGAAGATTGCGTGGGATGGTCCACTCACTGTGTTGACTGATCGTTACAGCGCATCGGCGTCAGAAATATTCAGCGGTGCCATTCAGGACTACGGCCGCGGCCTCGTCATTGGTCAACAGACCTATGGCAAAGGCACGGTGCAGGACATTCGCAACCTCAATCAATTTTCGTTCTCGCGTGATTCGAAATTTGGCGACCTGACCTACACCATGGGCAAGTTTTATCGTGTCACTGGAGAAAGCACACAACATCGCGGCGTGCAGCCCGATATCTCGCTGCCTTCCGCTATCAGCACCGATGACGTTGGCGAAAGCGCGCAACAAAGCGCACTGCCATGGGACCGCATTCGCAGCACCAACTTCGCGCGTAACTCATCGTTGCGTAACTCAGTTGATACATTGCGACAGGAACATGATCAACGTATCGACAAGAATCCGAACTACCAATACCTGCTTTCAAGCATCGCTGCGATTGACCAGATTCGCAAAGAGAAAGTGATTTCTCTTAACCTGCAAACACGCCAGCAAGAACGCCAGAAGAATGATAAGGAGCGTCTGGAACGTGAGAACAAACGGCGTGTTGCAATCGGGTTGAAGCCTATCGAATCACTTGAAGCATTGGAGAAGACCAAGGAAGAAGCACCTGATCCGTTGCTGGATGAAACCGCCGAGATTACGGCTGACCTGGATGTATGGGTTCATCATGCTGCGCCAGTGAATGCAGCGACGAGCGCACCCGGTAAGTAAGCACCATCCACATTCGCGCTAAAAAGCCCAGCTTTATGCTGGGCTTTTTGTTTGGCGACATTGAAGGCTCTCTTGTCTCTGAAACACGCTATGAAGAGCAATGCGCATGAAAACTGATGCTTCGTTACCGTCATTTCGAGCAATGGGGAACCTTTCCTCAGCGCAGTCTTTCACAAGACGAGAGAGATTGTATTGTTCCAGCCATGACAAGACACTACAAGCCAGCTTCGCTCTTCAAAATTGCTCCATGCAATTTCGCCGCACTCTTGAGAGTTATCGTCTTTACCCTTCAAATAAAAAACCCAGCATGAAGCTGGGTTTTCAATTTGGCGGAGAGGGTGAGATTCGAACTCACGAGCCCCGTAAAGGGCCTCCGGTTTTCAAGACCGGTGCATTCAACCGCTCTGCCACCTCTCCAAATTGATCTGTGACGCTTAGGCGCTTTGCGGCGCGCGATTGTACACGGCTACGCTCAAGTGTAAAAACAGTTTTGCTGATTTACGCACCCAAGTTTAGCCGCCGAGAAATTCGCACAAATAGGCGGAAGGTGCAGTCGCTTTAACGTCGAAGCCGCTGTTACCCGCAACTTCGAAGTAAGTGCCAGCGGGATAGGCTTGCCAGCTGCCACCGGGTAGCTTCGCGTGTAGCTCGCCACTGGTGACTGTCATACGTTCAGGTGCACCGGTGTTGAAGTGGTATTCGCCGGGTGCGACCACGCCGACGGTAGCGCGTTGGCCATTGCGTTCAAAGCCGACGCTCTGCACCGCGCCATCAAAATAGCTGTTATGTTTAAGCATGAATCAACCAGTAAGAAATTAACCTTGGCCGGGGTTCTTTTGCACGAAGCGCGGCGCTTCGCGTGTTTTATTGAGCACTGCATCAGCAACCTGTGACAACCAGCCGCCGCCGTACAGCAGTAGCTTGAGCGCATCGAGGCAAACCTTGGCGCCGCCTTCAACGGCAAAACGGCAGTCGTCGGCAATCTGGCAGCGATCCATCTGGAACAGCCCTTCGCCTTCCAGGACCAGCACGCAATTGCTGAAGCGACATTCAACGAAATTGCGGCCGTCCAGCACCACACGTTGACCCACATAGTCATGTTGTTTGATTAGTTTCATGGGCAAATCTCTGAACAAGGAGCTGCGATTTTATCCGGTTGCGTCACTGTACTTCAATTGAACCGGCAAATATTTGTTTGACCAGCGTTTACGTCGAGGTGCGAACTCGCTCGATATCCTCGGGCGTGTCCACGCTCTGCCCGGGTTGCACACTGGCTTGTGCCACCACAATCTGCATTCCCGCCTGCATGGCACGAAGCTGTTCGAGACTCTCCGCCATTTCCAGCGTACCGGGCTGCAACTGCGTCATTCGCCGTAATGCTCCTACGCGATAGGCATAGATGCCCAAGTGACGGCTGGCTCCATCAAAACGGGTTTGCGAGTTCAAGCTGGAAGCGCTGTCGCGATGCCACGGAATAGGTGCACGGCTGAAATACAGCGCGACATCATTATCGGCTTTCACCACTTTCACCACATTGGTGTTGAGAAACTCTTCGAGTGAGACAATCGGGGTACACAACGTGGCGATCTGCGCGTGTGGATTGGCTTGTAACAGCGCTGCAACCTGGTTGATCAGCATTACTGGCATCTGTGGTTCATCGCCCTGCACATTCACCACGATGATGTCATCGGCCCAGCCATTGCGCGTAGCGACTTCAGCAATGCGATCAGTACCCGAGCGATGATCGACACTAGTGATCATCGATTTTGCCTTGCTGGTAACCTTATCGACCGCATTGCCAATGCGGTCGTCATCCGTTGCGACCCACACTTCATCTGCATTACTGGCACATGCTGATTCAACTACCCACACCACCATGGGCTTGCCGCGAATGTCCAGCAAAGGCTTCCCGGGCAAGCGTGTGGATGCATAGCGCGCAGGGATGACGACTTTGAATGTC
>DATAHE010000532.1:0-4110 GCA_036263355.1 Steroidobacteraceae bacterium
CACTACCTTTGCATAGAACGTGTATCCGCCTGCCGCCCACATCAATCAGGTCGCCCGGTGCAACGAATTTGGTTGCATCTCGTAGCACGGATATTTGTTCGTACAACGCACCTGCACCGAGTATCAAGATGATCGTTGTTGATATCCATTTGAGCCAACGCAATGGAGTTGATCTACGACTTGATAGACGCATGATTATTTCTTGAACAAGTCATCCAGTGCGTTGCGCGCTTGATCCGAATTGTTCTTGCTAGTTGAAGAAGTGCTGCCACCAAACAGTTCATTGAGTGCATTGATAGAGTTGTTGGCAGCAGGCTGTGGTTTATATGCCTGCTCGTTCAATACAAAGTAATCACAGAAATTGGCGCGTTGCTTGTCGCGAACTTCTTCAGCCACTGTTTCGCGACAATGTTTTGCCACCGCGACATCATAAAACTGACACTGCTTGCAAACATGCAGCTCAGAGCCACATTGTTTGCAGGCATCCAGCCTTAATATCGGCAGTGTTAGTTGTGCCAGCGACGCGCCGCATTTCCAGCAGAGGGCAGAATTTGCCATGTGCGACCTCGCAGTCTGGTGGTGGTCGTAGAGTGAGTGCCGCTAGTGTCGGTATCTCCGGGACGCTGAATCTCGCTTTGCGCCAGCCGCATCTCATCCACAACGTCGATCCCCGCGCCAAGCAATTCGATCATGCCGATTACGTTGTGACCAGCGTAGTAAAGCTCGGCGATATCGACTGCGCCTTCGTCAAGCTCCAGTCTTGAAGCTTCAGTACTGAACACGCCTTCGCCAGTCAGCAAGTAGAAACGCGCGCATGACGCAGATGGAGATGGGAACTGCTCGACACGTTCGCAGCGCGGCAGCATGCGTTGTGAGATGTTCAACATGTGGGTGACCATTTGTCTGACTTCGGAATACAGGCCACAACCGACAGCGCCGGTGCCGTCACTGAGGTATACGCTACACGACCCGTCGGCCAGTGCCACCAGCGAAATGGTCAGATCGGGATAGCCCAGCTCCATCATCGTGCCCCATACCAGCGGGCTTTTTTGATGTGTCAAGCCAATGTCTTCGATTTTTAAATTGAAAACGTTGTTGCGCAGCATGGCGGTGATTGCTGCGGGTTCCAATGTTGCTTCGTTATTCTTCATGTATGCTATGCGCCTTGTGCAAGGCTTCCCCATACATGCAAGTGTGTCCGCATCCTGTTTGCCTGACAAGTGCTGTCGCAAAAATTATTATTCCAGCATCTGGCCGGAATTTATTTGCCGCTATGGCTTACACATTTCCTGAACAATGAATTCTTCCTCTACGGCTGAGTCTGCGCCTCATGGCACGCACCAGAACAACGGTGCATCAAAAGCATTGATCATTGGCGCGCTGGGTGTCGTGTTTGGTGATATTGGCACCAGCCCGTTGTATGCCCTGGGCACGTGTTTTGGTGAGCAAGGTCATCTGGAAGTCAATTCGCTGAATGTGCTCGGCATTCTCTCGCTTATTTTCTGGGCGCAAACGCTGATCATCTCGCTCAAGTATGTAGGCATCGTCATGCGTGCAGACAACAAGGGCGAAGGCGGCATTCTGTCGCTGAGCACATTGCTGGTTAGTGCATCGCGTAACTGGCGCTTGTGGACGCCAGTGGCGGCTCTGGGTCTGTTCGGCGCTGCATTATTCTTGGGTGATGGCTTCATCACACCTGCTATCTCGGTGTTAAGTGCCGTGGAAGGTCTAAAAGTACTGTCACCCAAATTTAGTCACTTTGTTGTACCCGGTTCCATTGCCGTACTCACTGTTCTATTCATGGTGCAGAAACACGGCACTGAAGCGGTGAGCAAGTTCTTCGGCCCCGTCATGATGGCATGGTTCCTGACCCTTGCCATTCTGGGAGTCATGTCAATTGCTCACACACCTGGTGTGCTGAAGGCAATCAATCCTTATTACGCTGTGCAATTCCTGATTCACAATGAGTGGATTGGTTTCATCACATTGTCTTCGGTGTTCCTGGCTATCACCGGTGGTGAAGCGCTGTATGCAGACATGGGTCACTTTGGTCGCCTGCCGATTCGCAATGCATGGTTCATGATTGCGTTGCCTTCGCTGGTGCTTAACTATTTTGGTCAAGGTGCGTTGTTGTTGTCGAAGCCGGAAGCGATTCGCAATCCATTCTATCTGCTTGCGCCAGAGTGGCTGTTGCCAGTGCTGATTATTCTTGCGACCGCAGCAACGGTAATTGCATCGCAGGCTTTAATTTCTGGCGTGTTCTCGGTTGCACGACAGGCGATCAACTTGGGTTACTTGCCGCGACTAAAAGTAATGCATTCATCTGAAGATGAAATTGGCCAGGTGTATCTGCCATCCATGAACTGGTTATTGTTTGCTGGTACGGTGCTGCTAGTGGTGAGCTTCGGTTCATCGGAAAAGCTGGCCAATGCTTATGGCATTGCCGTATCGAGTGACATGGTGATGGAAAGCACCATGCTGATACTGCTGCTGCAATCCACACGGTGGCGTTATCGTCGTGTCATCACTGGCACCATGTTGTTTATCGTCGCAGTAGAGTTGTGCTTCTTTGCATCGAATGCAACCAAGTTCTTTAGTGGCGGCTGGTTCCCGTTGTTGATCGGCGCTGGCGCCTTCATGTTGATGAGCACCTGGCATGAAGGGCGCAAGACTCTTAATTGGTTATTGACCACACAGCAGATATCAACACGTGATTTTTTGGCACAGATTGAACAAGACCCACCGCGCCGCGTTGCCGGAACGGCTGTCTATCTGGTGAGCGAGGCCAGCGGTATCCCTCGTGCATTGACTCAGAACCTGCGCTTCAACGGTGTGTTGCACGAACGCAATCTATTGTTCACCTTCTCCAGTGCGGAAATTCCAACAGTCCCGGAAGATGAGCGTGTGACTGTGCAAACACTGGCACCCGGCTTGTCTCGTGTTGTCGCTCGCTTCGGGTTTATGGAAACGCCTAACATCATTACGGCGCTGCGCGCTGCGGAAGATAAAGGACTGGAGTTCAAGCCCGACGAAACGATGTATGTAGTCGGACGAGAAAATCCTGTGATCACCACGGGATCGGGCATGGCAATGTGGCGGAAACGGTTGTTTGCCATCATGGGTCGCAATGCGCAGATGGCCGCCATACACTTTGGTGTGCCTGCACATCGTGTGGTGGAGATCGGCAGTCAGGTGCGACTATGATGTTCGGTCCAGAAATATACGGTTCACCCTGAGAATGTTGAAGGGTTCTTGACTGGCGCGTTGTGACAAGCAGCATGAACAGAAAGAGTTTGCAGAATCATTGTATGAGTTGTCTCAGTCAACGAGATGCATGGGAGATTTTAAATGGCCATTGAAAAAGTAACAGCAGGCGCGCGAGTGCCAGAGGTGTTCAATGTCATCATTGAAGTGCCGATGAATGCTGACCCCATCAAGTACGAAGTGGACAAGGAAACAGGCGTACTGTTTGTGGACCGCTTCATGGGTACCGCCATGAACTACCCATGTAATTATGGATACGTGCCAAAGACCTTGTCGGATGATGGTGATCCGGTAGACGTATTGGTCATCACGCCATTTCCACTGGCACACGGCGTCGTGGTTCCCTGTCGTGCACTGGGCGTACTCAAGATGGAAGACGAAGCGGGCGGCGATTCCAAAATTCTTGCCGTGCCCGAAGAGCGCGTACTTCATATTTATGATCACTGGCGATCATACAAAGATATCAATGTGCATCGCCTGCAACAGATACAGCACTTCTTCGAGCACTACAAAGATCTGGAAGAAGGCAAGTGGGTGAAGGTCATTGGCTGGGCTGATGTGGATGAGGCGAAGGCGGAAATTACCAATGCCATCACCAGCTATCGTCCTTATTGATAGCACATTGATTTGCTCGTCTCTTAGTAGCGCCGCAACTAGTAAACTGAATTGAAACCTCTCATCAGGGGTTTCTTAGCGCGTTACTTCAATTCTCGGTCCTATCGAATCGAACGCCTGAACCAAGCCTGTAAATGCAGGCTGTTTTGCTGTCATCACATACGCAGGGACGGACGATAAATATTGTTTGTAGCGTCCCTTGTTTTCGAAGCTACGGCGGAAAGGCGATTG
>DATAHE010000533.1:0-2014 GCA_036263355.1 Steroidobacteraceae bacterium
GTACGAAGGATATTTTCACTGGCAGGTGTTGCATCAATGCAAACTAGCAGTCGTCCCAAGGTGGGCCAGGGACCTGCAATGCCATGCGCACGCATGAAGTTGGATAGATCATCGTCCACACGTGCAGCAGCAGCACGCAGAGCCAACTCACGCAATGCCAACAGATTGCCGCGTGTAAAGAAGTTCTCTAATGCACGTCGTGCCTGCTCTGGCATATAGACCTTTCCCTGTCGCAGCCGCTCAATCAAATCATCTGGCGGCAGATCAATCAGCTCAATATCGGTTGCCATGTCCAGAATGGAATCCGGCACTGTCTCGCGCACCTCGACGCCAGTAATGCGCATCACCAGATCGTTGTAGCTCTCCAGATGTTGCACATTCAAAGTGGTGTACACATCAATGCCAGCATCCAGCAATTCCTGAACATCCTGATGCCGTTTGGCATGACGTGAACCCGGTACATTGGTATGTGCCAGTTCATCAATCAGTACCAGTTGCGGATGACGCTTGAGCGCTGCATCGAGATCTAGTTCTTGTAGAGTGCGGCCACGATGCTCCAGCGTACGACGTGGCAGTTGCTCAAGCCCCTGTAGTAGTGCCTCCGTCTCCGGTCGACCATGCGTTTCAACGATGCCGATAGCAACATCCACACCTTCGGATAACTTGCGTCGCGCGGACGACAACATTTCGAATGTCTTGCCAACACCGGGTGCAGCACCAAGGAAAATTTTGAGACGACCACGTTCATGGCGCTGCGTTTCAGCCAGCAGCGCATCTGCAGAAGGGCGGGCAGATGGAACGTTGTTATTCATTCACGTGACTACTTGTCGTTCGCATCATGCCACATTAAGTCATGCCGGTGAAAACAGGCATTCAGTTATATCCGTTCATGGTGAACTCCGCTCATCCTGAGCTTGTCGAAGGATCGAACCATTCATACTTATCTTATGAACCCTTCGACAAGCTCAGGGTTAACGGATTTTACTATGGGACTCTAGTCATTATTACGACGCGGCAGCTGGATTTCATTTACCTCACCTCGTCCAACGCCATATTCAACTCCAACACATTCACACGCGGCGTGCCGAGAAAGCCAAGCATTGGGTAGCGCGCATACTGTTCAAGCAGTACTTGCACCTTCGCGACTTCCAGATGACGAACCCGCGCCACACGATTCAATTGATATTGCGCCGCCGCCAGACTGATGTCTGGATCAAGTCCGCTGCCAGAAGCGGTCACCAGATCAACCGGAATCTTCTGAACGTTGTCTGGATCAGCCGCCTTCAATGCATCTACACGTTGCTTTACCGCATCGATCAGTGCTGGATTGAGTGGCCCAAGATTCGATCCACCCGATGCCAAGGCGTTGTTCGCGAATGGCGCAGTAGCCGATGGACGTCCCCAGAAATATTTTGGCTCACTGAAGTGTTGACCAATCAAAGCAGAGCCCACCACTTTACCCTCCTTCACCACCAAACTACCCGCTGCTTGTGATGGGAATAGCACCGATGCGACACCAGTCATCAACAATGGATAGACCACACCGGTGATCACACTCAGTGACAACAGAACCAGAACCGCAGGACGTAAATGGCGCAACATATAAATCTCGCAAGTGATGACACATCAGTACTAAAAGCGGATGTATGGACCTAGGGTTTCAAAATCATCAAAAACAGGACGTTTTTGTTGAAGCCTACATGGACGTATTCATGGCGCTTTTGAAACCCTAGGACCGTATATCCGCAACGACCACAACCAAATTTTTAGAAAACTCGCATTGCAACAAGCAGCGCATCAATAACCTTGATGCCAATAAATGGAACGATAATTCCACCCAACCCATATACCAACAAATTCCTTCGCAACAACACATCGGCACCCAACGCACGATACTTCACACCTTTCAATGCCAATGGAATGAGCGCGACAATGATCAGCGCATTGAAGATCACCGCAGATAGAATTGCCGAGTCTGGCGTATGCAATCGCATCACGTTAAGCGCATTCAACT
>DATAHE010000534.1:0-2395 GCA_036263355.1 Steroidobacteraceae bacterium
GGGTCAGCAGCAGCTTCTACTTTATTGCCGTCGAAAAGCCACGTCACAACTTCCATGTTGCCGTAGTTGCCGCTTTCTTTTAGTTGATCGCCTCGTTGCTTCAGTGAAGCAATTTCTTCTTCACTAAACGCACCAGGTTCATACGAGACTACATCTGGCAGGTATTGATGATGAAAGCGTTTGAGTGCTGCGATGTGTGTTGCGTCGTTGCCATCAAACCAGTCAAGAATACCCAGCAGTACCATGCTGATAATTCTGCTGCCGCCGGGAGTGCCAAGTATCAACACACCCTTATCGCTTTCAATAAACGTTGGGCTCATGCTCGATAACATCCGCTTGTTCGGCGCAATGGCATTGGCATCATTGCCAATCAACTTGAATGCATTGGGTACGCCTGCTTTGACGGAAAAGTCATCCATTTCGTTGTTCATGAAAATACCTGTGTTGCCCAGCATCAGGCCTGAACCAAAGCCGAGGTTAACGGTAATGGTGGCGGCAACTCGATTGCCATCTGCATCAATAACGGAAAAGTGCGTCGTTTGTGGAGACTCAAGCGCCGTATCAGAGATGTCTGGCAGCAAAGCAGATGGCGTTGCCTTCTTGGGATTGATCGAACTGCGTTGACCTGCCGCATAGTACGAGTTGGTTAACACATCAATCGGCATGTGAACAAAGTCTGGATCACCCAGATATTGGCCACGATCACGATAAGCGCGGCGCATTGATTCGATGATCAAGTGCTTGCGCGTTGCTGAATCAAGTTTGCTGAAATCATATCCCGACAAGATGTTGAGAATATTGATGAGCGCGACACCGCCCGAAGAAGGTGGTGGTGCAGTGATGATGGTTGAATCGTGGTATTTTCCGATCAGCGGGACGCGTTCACTAACACGATAATTTTTAAGATCTTCGTCGCTCCAGATGCCCCCTTGCTCGCGAACGGACTTCACCATCTGTTTGGCTAGTTCACCTTCGTAAAATTCTTTACTTCCTTTATCCGCAATCAACTGTAACGTCTTTGCAAGTTGCGGTTGTTTAATCTTGAAACCCAGTGCGGGCGTTTCACCATTTTGCAGGAAAGACTTTGCAGCGAATGGTGATTTCTTCAACTTGCCTTTGGAGAAATCAATAACGCCTCGTAAACGTGGGTACAGTTCGAAGCCATCGTGCGCCAGCTTGATTGCAGGTTGCAGGCTGGTGCGCAACGGAAGTTTTCCGTAACGCTCCGCAAGATGCGCCATCGCTGCGACTTCACCCGGAATGCCTGCGGCTTTTGCACTGTCACGCGATGCACCTTCAATGACATTGCCTTCCTTGTCCAGAAACATGTCGCGGGTTGCAGCGGCAGGTGCTGTTTCGCGTGCATCGACAAATACATTGCTGTTGTCACTGGCGCGATGCAGTAAATAGAAGCCACCACCACCAAGCCCCGAGCTATTTGGTTCAATGACGGCAAGTGCAGCAGTAATCGCAACGGCTGCATCGAATGCATTGCCGCCGCGCTTAATGATCTCCATGCCAGCCTGTGTAGCTAATGGATGCGCGCTGGCGATAGCGGCCTTTCCGGGTGCATGCGATGAAACGTCATCAGCATTGACTTGGGCAAAGGCAAACAATGAAACCCAAATGATTAACCAGCGAGAACGCATCATCATTACCTCTTCGCCTTGCGTTCTGCCCATGCTGTCTTCAGTGCCGCAGTGACGGCAGGATGAACAAATTTGGAGACATCGCCACCCAGACTGGCAATTTCTCGCACCAATGTTGATGAAATAAAGTTGTATTGTTCGGTGGGTGTAAGAAATACATAGTCGACATTGGTGGTTAAGTGACGACTCATAGTTGCCAACTGAAATTCAAATTCAAAATCAGCGACGGCACGCAATCCACGTACCACCACTTTTGCACCTTGTTCAGCAGCGAAGTCCACCGTTAAACCTGAGTAGCCCGTTACCGTGACGCGCGGGATGTCAGCGAGCACTTCTTTCGCCAGGTCTACTCGCTGTTGCAATGTGAACAACGGTGCTTTACCGGGATTGGCAGCAACCGCAACGATTACCGAATCGAATATGTCGACTGCGCGACGTACAAGATCGTGGTGGCCGTTGGTGATTGGATCGAAAGTACCGGGGTAAATTGCTTTGGTCATGATCTTCACTTCGGTGTGCGACGGGCGAGATGATACCCCACTTGCCCAGTTTGTTTGCTTCGATGCAACGTCCAGTTGGCTGGCCATTCGGCAATAGAGTCAGGCGAGCCCATGTCCGACGGGCATTCAATATATATCCATGCATGCGGCGCAAGCCAGCCGTTTTCCAGCTGTGCAAAAAGATTGGACAGTAGTTGTTGCTTTGTAGCGGCGGCAAAGGGCGGGTCAAGGAAAACGACATCGAAT
>DATAHE010000535.1:0-5731 GCA_036263355.1 Steroidobacteraceae bacterium
AGACTGCAAAACGCCTCCCCGACATGAAACGGGTAGTCGAGACCCACTTTGTATTTACTGTCGATGTAATAGCCCCCATCTGCATTGCCATATACACCCAGGCCACTTGAGTATCCGGCGTGCGCAAACACAGGCAACCCATGCAACGTGGCATTTCCAAGCCGGAAGCTTTGTGAGATCTGAATATAGTTCTTGGATGAATTATTCTTCTCTCAATTTAGCTCCACTTCGTCTGACAGGAAAAAGTCACCATAACTTTTCTGACTGAACACGTTCAGCCGCAGGACTGGAAAGTTCCTGGGATTGTTTTTTGGATCGACCGTATGCCGAAAATCGTAAAGGGCATCAAGACTTACTTCTGCATTGCTGATACAGGAAAACGCAAGCAATATCACTGCTGGTACAGATCTTTTTAAACGCATCATGACTCATCAGGACCGTGAATAAACCCGGACCCAATCAACCAGCAACTCCTGCGGAAAAACAGAGGTCGCATCGGGATTGCCTTCCCAGTCAGGCCCCACTGGCAGACTGATACGAACAATCATGGGTATGGCCGGTACGCCTTTGGTTGATTTGGCGCGTTGCACTCCATCGAGATACCAGCGAATTTCAGTTTCATCCCATTCCACCGAGTAGATATGAAATGCAGTCGACAGATCGTCGTTGCGGTAACTGGACGCATTGAAAGTGCGATTCTCCGGAGTGCCCCAATGATTGGTGAAGACAGCCGTATCGACATGACTGCCAAGAATCTCCGCAATATCGATTTCTGGTGGCCAGCTACGATCCGCAGGCGTCATCCAGAATGCCGACAGGATTCCCTTGTTGCGTGGCGGCACTTTTGCACGAACCTCAATGCGTGCAAACTTCCACGATTCACGCGTATTAATTTCACCAGAGATATATTCACGGCTAACGCTGCCCCTGATATCGCTTCGGCCAGAAGGCCCGTCCCAGTGTTGCTTTTCACATTTGAGAACCAGCAGTCCATCGCGAAATCTCACCTGTTCCTTTAAATAAGCCTGATCTTCATTGTTGAAGTTCGCACCCTGCTGAGTAATTCGCCACTTACGGCTGCTCAGGCTGTCTCCGTTAAATTCTTCGCTCCATATCAGCTTGTAGGTTCCATTGGGAACGTATCCGTGGTTACCACACGAGACACACGTCGCAACCAACACAATAAACAGCATTCTGCTAATACGCACCTGCGGCTCCTTTCCTGGGCCACCGTGATACGAACCATTTTCCAATGCTCAGCAAGTGGTGTCCGCCCTGCATAAAAAGAGAAGAGAAAAACTTTCTGAATCCAATGAAGCGATGGACCAGATATACAATGCAGAACATTTGAAACAGCGGAAAGACATCGTAGTAATAGCCCCTGAACAGATTAAAGAAGAACGCGATGGCAAAAATTGCGAACGTCAGTATCAATCCTACGATCTCGAATAGATCAACCTGAATCTCTGCAGTCGAGAGATGTTGAAACACTGTACTGCCGCCGAGTGTCTTCACAGTATCTGCGCGCCGGGGTGTCGAAATAAAGACCAGCTGCTTCTTTGGCCTGAACAGTCTTACCACCGATGTCTTCAAACCTCTCAAATAGTGGAAGTTCATGAGAATGCCAATGATCATTCCATCAAAAAGTTCCCGGAATGAATATCTGGAATATTGGCGAGTAATACGGAAATACAGCACGAGATAGAAGCAGTAGTTAATGATGATCAACCCGACATACTGATAATGCAGCGGTGTGTGAATCAGAAATTGCAACATCACAAAGATGGGCAACAGATTCAGATTGATGATGTAGTTTGCGCGGATAACAAACTCTGCGGTATTGGCCAGCTTATACTGACCTTTAAGCACATCACGGACAAAGCTGTACAAAATCCGAAGTCCACCCGATGCCCACCGGGTGCGCTGAACTTGTATGCCACGCAAATCCTTTGGCGAATAAGTCACACATTGCTGTTCCGGAGAGGTGACAATTTTGTACTGATGCTTGATCAGCTGCAGGGATACTTCCACATCTTCAATTATTGTCTCCGCAATAAAAGAGGGAATTTTTTTGAGCGCACTGTACCGCCAGCAGCTGTTGAAACCCAGCCAGAAGGAACTGTTGTACCCGCTCAAGCCAATCGAGATTGGTAGAAACCAGAAAGATTGAATGCCAGAGGCCACACTGACAACGGATGGCTCGGGCACCGGAACAACATACGGGGATTGAATCAATCCCACCTCCTCCGTGCCCGTTCTTCTTAGATAGCAAATCTTGCGCAAGAGATATTCGGGCTTGCATATGGTATCGCAGTCAAAAATGCCAACGTATTCAAAACGGTTTGATTCGCCATCATGGATCAGCCGCCATACCCCTTCCTGCTCATCGTATTCCTCGTGATAACGAGCATTGATGTACTGCAAATAAGCTGTGAGGTTGCCCGCTTTGGTTTTTTCATGTTCCGTATTGGCATATTTCATTCGCATGAAGACTTCAATGTCCACACTGAAAAAGGCCATCAGGTACTGAGTTACGACTACGCACGTTGCCGAACTCAGATCATTCGCCATTGCCGTAAAGAAACCCGACATCTTCCGGATCACTTCACGAGTGACGAATGAATCTGTCGGATACTTTATCGGCGAGCATTCTATTTCCTCTGCAAATCGTTCAAGCTGCTGTGCGAAGGACAACAGCAGCTCCCTAACCGCTTGTTCCTGGCTGCCGCCCGCCTCCTCTGCTCTGGACAACTCAAGCCGGTACAGCCTCATCAAAGACAACAGCGATTCGCAATTGCTTTGTACCAGTCCCGTATTCTTGAGTAGCTGCCTGTCGTCCGTTTCAAATTCATTTCCCAGCAGCAATACAATCTTTTTGCTGGGGACCTTCTGCAGCAAATGACACAACATGGATCGTCTGAGCAACTCAGGCTCTTCGCGATAGGCGGGAACCAGAATGATCGTCTCGGGGCACTCTTCCGCCAGCATCAGCGTCTCTTCTTCGCCAGGTCTGGCTTCCTGAAACATCCCTGACAATGCAACGAAGCGAAGACGGGTCCGATGAAAGATATACAGCTGCAACGTTAGATAGGAATTAGCCACCAGCCAGAATTCGGTGGCCCATTGCTCAACCGTGTAAAAAGTAATGTAGTAATCGATATACATCACCAGCATGGTGACATTGATCGCCAGACAGGCGTAGAAGGTGATCACATAGAACCAGAACGCCATGTAATAGTTGTGAGTGACCTGTGGCTGCAATGGCGTGAACACATATCTTACGCGTGCCTGGATATTGGCAAGTGTATCGGGATGAAAAACCAGCTTCTCGACTGGTAGAAAAGCACCCGTTAACGATCCGATTTTCCGGACGCGTCGGCCGTCAATCGTAATGTAATTCTTGTAGATCTCGACATTCAATCGGTGCTTGTTCAGCAGATAGAAAATCTCATACGAGAGTCTTTCGACGCCCACGATGTCGGTCTTTCCACCTGTTACAACTTTCAGCAAGTTGAAAGTTAGACGAACCTTGTCTATCACAAATCGCGACAGCCAGTTTCTGATCCAGAAAGTTTGCAGAAGCGCGCCTGTTGTAGTCATGATGCCAAGCTACGCTGTTCGACTTTGGAATAAACAATCTGCGTACCCTGAAAGTCAAAGTCAAAATCTACGTGCTTCAAATTTGGCAACGCATCAAGTATCCGTCGGTGACTTTCAGGGTCTGCAACAAAGAGTAAAAAGCCGCCACCGCCCGCGCCAAGCAACTTTCCACCCAGGGCACCGTTCTTTCGCGCAATAGAATAGTAACCGTCGATTTCTTCATTTGAGACTGATTTGGCCAGAGTCTGCTTCAGGCACCAATTCTGATGCAAAATAGCGCCAAAACTTTCCATGTCTCCTTTTGAGAGCGCATCAGCCAAGGGCGGCACGAGTGCCACCATCTCTTCAAGCACCTTGCGTTTATTCAACTGCTCCATGTTCTTTTTCTGCTCGGCCAATATGGTTGATGCCTTGCGGTTAATCCCGGTATAGACCAGCAACAGGTGATTGAGCATTTTTCTCCGCATTCCATCAGAAATTTCCAATGGCTCGGCAGATACTTTGTGATTGCTGTGAAACCTGAGCACATTTATTCCGCCAATCGATGCTGCATACTGATCTTGCTTACCGATCGGTTCCTTGAGCTTTTCAATTTCTATCATGCTCGCAAGTTCCGCAAGCTGATGGGTGTCCGATCGACTTCCCAGCCTGGCAAATATATTTTGCAGCATTGACACGGTCAGTGCAGACGACGACCCAAGTCCTGTGCCGTGCGGCATATCCGACATCACGTTGATATCAATACGTTCACGAAAATCTAGGTACTTAAGCACCTCACGAACAATAGGGTGTTGCAGGTCGCAGCAATCATCGACCGCTTCGATCATCGAATGCTTTAGCGATATCCACTTGCTTTCGAAAGGAGCGCATGTGGCAACATGGATGTATTTGTTGATCGCCGCACTCAGCACCGCCCCTTCAGATTCCGAATAAAATGCAGCTAGATCGGACCCGCCGCCGACAAAGCTGATACGCAATGGAGTCCTGGTGACAATCATGCCGTCTCTTCCGTTACCGTCACCTCTGGCGGTACCACCGTCTGTTCGTGTATCAAATGGACATTCTCGGTCGATGTATAAACGCTTCGCCCAATGATGATATCGACCAACGCAACCAGCCACGCTGAATGCGTGATTTCAACGATGTTGTAGGAGTAGCTGGGTACATATAAGTTGATCTGCCCCATCTTCCTGAGCGGATTGTCAGGACTGAAACCAGTCAACGTCACCACCGAGATTTTCTTTTCATGGGCTTTCTCGGCGGCAAGCAGGACATTCTTTGATGAGCCGCTGCTACTGATCAATATGATTGTATCGCCGGGACTACCATAATAATCCACAGCCATCTTCATCCAGTTCTCGAATCCACAGTCGTTTGCGAAAGCAGTAATGACGCAAGGGTCATTAAAATTAACGGTCTGTATGCCGGCATTCTTGGTGAAATCGACTGTCAGATGACTGGCAATAGAGGCGCTTCCACCATTACCAACAATCATCACTTTGCGCGAACTGGCTTTTGTGTTCACAATCAATTGAACAATTTTCTTGAAGTCCTCTTCGCGGAAGTTGCAGATCCTGGCTGACATTTCATTGAAGTACGCTTGATAAAATGACACGGTAGCTCCTCAGTTTCGGATCAACAGGTCTGCGTTTTGAATGCTGTTATGAACGATTGGAAATTCGTCCCGATATCGTTCCCTGATCAAATCATCCACCTCAGGCGCTGGCAGCAACTTATGGATGGTGTAAAACTCACGAAGCCGTTGCTTCCTGGCTACCTCATCGGTAGTAACATACACTTTGATGTCGACTTGCTGCGTTTCTTCGATCGCATCCAACGCAACTACGCCTTCAACCAGAATCACGCCTTGGGAAATCGGAGAAAATAAATTTCCATCTTGCTTCGTGGTTCGTGTACGTGAGTCGTAATACGGCAATTGCACTGAATCACCGTTACATACTTTCTCAATCGTCTCGTTGATTTTTCTGTAGTCGTATCGGCTTCTCACCGTGCTATCCGTTGGTCGCTTATCGAGACTGATGATGAAGTTATCCAGAGCAAGCACTTGAGTTTGAATATTGTGATGCTCAAGGAGATCACGCTTGATCGTCTCTGCAATCGTTGACTTGCC
>DATAHE010000536.1:0-2914 GCA_036263355.1 Steroidobacteraceae bacterium
AGACAAAACTGGAGCTTGATTGCGTACCTCATCTTCCAGGTGCATACGGAAATTTGAGTGACTCATAATAGTCCAGCGAATGAGTCGGCGCAGCCGAGCCCGCCGGCAATGGTCGATTCGAGAATGTCTGGAAGTAAGCAATACACGCGTCCCGCCACCACTGCGCTTCTTTTTCTTGAATCGCAAGAAATGAATCAATCTCACTGAAGCGTTGCGTATCAACATATGTTGACAATGACTTCCACGTTTCTCGCATGTCGTGAACGGTTTTAACGCCAGTGTCGTAGTGATGAACCAGCCCATCCCACAATGTATCGCCAGACTGCAATTTGTAGTCCCACGCCACATGGTGAAACCACAGCAGATATTTCTCCGGTGTCTGCTTGATGTTTTCAAACTGTTTTGCGACCGGCGAAAAATATTGCGCAACGGCATTGCTGCCGGTCGAGGTGCGATCAAATCCAATTCCGTCTGCAGCGGCGCGGTTGTAATAGACTGATGTCCAATCTGCACGTGGACCACCTGACACCCAGGGTCCAGGGCCATAATGATGACCTTCTCCCATCATGTGATGCAGACCCAGCGGCGTCATGTAATCAACTACTGCTTCACGGGAAGCCATCATCATATTGACGACCGGCTTTACGAAGTTGTCATCGTTGGTAAATGTCATGCGGACCCATTCACGCGCAATGTCTTGCGACGAAAGCTGTGGATTCCATGCGAGACGTCCGAACACATACCAGTTGGCCTGATCAAATTGCGAGCCACTCCAGTTGCGATCAGAACCGATATTGGAAACGCCTGCCATACCGGTGTGTTTGTATCGATACAGAGAACCATCAATTACTTTTGCAACGGTCGATCCTGGCCCTTTGCTGAAAGTATCTGACTTCAGGACCTCTTCATACAGTGGCCCGAGATAAACAAGATGCGTTGCAAAACCAAGATATTCCTTGGTGATTTGAAATTCCATCATCAAAGGTGTTTTTGGCATCGCGCCGAACAATGGATGAAAAGGTTCGCGCGGTTGAAAATCAATGGCCCCATTCTTTACTTGAACAATAACGTTATCGTTGAACTTGCCATCGAGTGGAACGAACTCGTTGTACGCCTGCTTGGCACGATCATCAGGTTGTTCATTGGAGTAAACGAAAGCACGCCAGATAACAACACCACCATGGGCTGCGAGTGGCGCAGCCAGCATGTTGGCGCCATCAGCTTGTGTACGACCGTAATCTTGCGGGCCAGGCTGACCTTCGGAGTTAGCCTTCACCAGAAAGCCACCGAAGTCGGGAATTCGTTGATATATCTCATCCACCTTGCTCTTCCACCACGCCTGCACTTCCGAATTCAATGGGTCCGCCGTCTTCAATCCACCAATTTCCATCGGCGCCGTAAACCTAGCAGTGAGAAGCACCTTGATGCCGTAGGGACGCAATGTATCGGCAATGGCGGCAACTTTTTCCAAGTACATCGGCGTTAACACGATGGCCTTGGCGTTAACATTGGTTAACACCGCAGCGTTAATTCCAATGGATGCATTGGCCCGCGCGTAGTCGACATAACGGGGATCAATATAGTCAGGTAATTTGTGCCAGTCCCAGATGGATTGACCTGCATAACCGCGCTCCACGTGTCGGTCAAGGTTGTCCCAATGGTTCAACATACGAAGCTGCAAGTCTGGTACGGATACTTGATCCAGTTTCGATAGCGACTGTCGCGTCTGCATCATTCGCAACAGACCAAATGTTCCGTACAGCGCACCGATATCGGTATTGGCGATGACCACTATGACAGGATGACCATTAACGCTCATTGAACGAATCGCGTAACCCTCGTTACCGAGCTTATTCAGTTGGATATTCCTCGATAAATCCAGACCCTTTACTCCAGCCAAAGACTTTGGTGTACCTACAACTAATAAGCCATCCGTAGCCACTTCACTGCTGCTTTCAAATTGTGGTTCGGCGTTTAATAAGCCAGTTAGACCTCGATACAGTTCGTCCTTCGCTGCCTGCAACGTGGCAGAAGAAACAGGCAGAACAATTTTTGTTGTCGCTTGACGATAGGATTGCAACCACTGCGAATCCACAGGACGATAGCGCAACCACAGATCGTATCCGTCTTCGGCGTAAGCGGTATGCGTCATCACCAGAACCGACACTCCGCACAGAAAAAAGCTTTTCCCACTGCGTGCGCTGTTAATTAACATTTGACGGATAACGGCGATCATGCGTGCCTCTAGAATCTGGTTTTAACAATACTTAAACTATCACAAGTTGATAACGATAACACTGGCACACTTTGTCGCCTTAGTTGCGTTAACAACGGACTGCAGTGATAGGATTTGCCATTGCTTAACGGTAACACATTTGTTTCTTGCAACTCTTAATGGGTAACACATGACAAAGAAGCTGAGAAAAAAGAGCATGGCGGCAACCATACATGATGTCGCGGCACTGGCAGGTACCTCCATCATGACGGTATCACGCGTCGTCAATGGCAAAAAGAATGTCAGCAAGACCATGCGCGAAGTGGTGATGAAAGCGGTAGAGCAGCTTAACTATCGCCCCAATCCTGCGGCTCGCACGTTGGCTGGCGCGCATGAGTCACGCATTGCACTGGTATATGACAACCCCAGTTCCACATATCTGGGCGAACTGCTATTAGGTGCTCTATCAGGAGCAAGCAAGGCAGGCACGCATGTGATGCTCGAACCTTGGCACAACATCACGGCTGCCACCGAACGTGAGGCCGCATCGCGTCTTGCAAAAAGTGTTGAAGGCGTGATCCTTCCTTCGCCATTGTGCGAAACCAAAGTGATCGTTGCAGAGTTGACCGCAGCAGATATCCCGATTGTCGCCGTAGGTCCCGGTTTGTTTCAGGAACCTTTGTCATGCGTGCGTATCGA
>DATAHE010000537.1:0-3229 GCA_036263355.1 Steroidobacteraceae bacterium
AGGCATGCGGCATCGATGGACACTGGTCATTGTATTCGTTGCTATCTCCATTACTGCTGCGCCACTGTGGCCGTGGCTGGGTCGTGACTTCTTTCCCGCGGTGGATGGCGGCTCAATAAAACTGCATCTGCGCGCTCAAAGCGGCACGCGCATTGATGAAACTGCAAAGATATGTGACAGCGTCGAAGCGTTGATCAAGGACATTATCCCTGCTCACGAACTGCAAAGCGTGGCCGATAATATCGGCCTGCCCTATAGCGGCATCAACCTTTCATACAGCACGTCTGCGCCGGTCGGCTCGGCCGATGCCGATATCTTTATTACGCTCGGCAAAGAGCATCAGCCTACAGAAACATACGTCAAGCAGTTACGTGCAAAGCTTGAAAACAACTTTCCCTCAGTCACCTTTGCATTCCTTCCCGCAGATATTGTCAGTCAGATACTAAATTTTGGTTTACCGGCACCGCTGGATATCCAGATCGTCGGTAACAACACTACTGCCAATCGTGATATCGCACGCAAGTTATTAGTGAAGCTGCGACAGATTCCCGGTGCCGTCGATCTACGTATTCAACAAGCGGCTGACTATCCGCAACTGAACGTGAATGTCGATCGTACCAATGCAGCGACGATGGGATTCACACAGAAAGATGTCGCTACCAACATGCTGATCTCGTTATCGGGCAGCTTTCAAACCTCGCCTACTTCCTGGGTTGATCCCAAGACGGGCATTCAATACAACGTGACAACGCAGGCACCACAGTATCGGCTGGATTCAATGCAGGATTTATCGGCCACGCCGATTACCAATAGCAGTGGGCGCATGCAGATGTTATCTAACCTCGCCAGCATCACACGCAGCACAGCTCCGGCCGTGGTCAGTCATTACAACTCCGTACCGGTGATCGACATCTATGGCTCCGTTGAAGGTACCGATCTCAACTCCGTTGCCGCACGCATTCATGATCTGGTCGAAGAAACCCGGCATGAGTTACCAAAAGGTAGTTCGATTGCGGTTCGCGGTCAAATAGAAACCATGCGCACTTCATTTAGCGGCCTAGCTTACGGCATGATTGGCGCGGTGTTGCTAATCTATCTGCTCATCGTCATCAACTTTCAGAGCTGGCTTGATCCGCTCATCATCATCAGCGCTTTGCCATTTGCAATTGCGGGCATGGTATGGATGCTATTCATCACGCACACCACGGTCAGTGTGCCTGCGTTAATCGGCGCCATCATGGGAATGGGTGTAGCCACAGCAAACAGTATTCTGGTAGTGAGCTTCGCGCGCGAACGAATGAATGCGGGCCTCGATGCATTCGGTGCTGCTATTGAAGCAGGCGTGACCCGCTTGCGCCCCGTGTTGATGACTGCGCTTGCGATGATCATCGGCATGGTACCCATGGCCTTAGGCCTGGGTGAAGGTAGCGAACAAAATGCGCCACTGGGTCGCGCGGTGATCGGTGGTTTGCTATTCGCCACCTTTGCAACATTGATTTTTGTACCCGTACTGTTTGCCATCGTTCACGGACGACAAAGCCAAACCAACGTGCAAGACGGAGCTTCATCATGAATGCTGAAAACCCCACTCCTCCACCATTCAATTCCGATCCACATCCATTGCCCGCAAATATCGTGCATAAGTTAAAGGTTTTTGGCACCACAACGGCGGTCATTATTCTTAGCGTCATAGCATGGGGAATTTATAGCCGTACCCAGGCGCAGACTTCGTTGAAGTCACAGGCGGATGCGAGTGCAGCAACAGTGGTCGCTGTGACTACACCCATGCCATCCAGCGATCATCTGGATCTGGTATTGCCCGGTAATGTTCAGGCTTATTCAGAAGCACCGATCTATGCTCGAACCAGTGGTTACTTGAAGCGCTGGTATGTTGATATTGGCAAGAGTGTTAAGACCAATGAATTACTTGCCGAAGTAGATACACCAGAAGTCGATGCACAGTTGCGGCAGGCAAAGGCCGATCTGGCAACTGCAGAAGCCAACTATAACTTGTCGCACACCACGGCTACGCGCTGGCAGAGTCTGCTCGCAAGCGGTGTGGTTGCGGCACAGGATGTGGACAATAAAGTCGGCGATGCACAAGCAAAGCAGGCGGAGGTGGAATCCGCGCGCGCGAATTTATCGCGACTGGAACAACTGGAATCATTCAAGCGAATTGTCGCGCCATTCGATGGAGTGATCACTGCGCGCGGTACCGATGTGGGCGCATTGATCAATGCGGGTAGCGCCAATGGTCAGGAATTGTTTCACATCGCTGCCATCAATAAATTACGTGTCTACGTGCAAGTACCGCAACGCTATGCAGCGAGTATCCAGCCCGGAATGACGGCTAAGCTTCACTTCGCTGATCGCCCCGGCAAGGAATACACCGCAAGTATGGCCAATACCGCCAAAGCAATTGATGCCGTCAACCGAACCCTGCTGGTTGAGTTATCGGTGGAGAATTCACATCACGAGCTATTACCTGGTGCGTATGCAGAAGTGCATCTGACGCCAAAATCAAAAATCGAAACTCTGGAAGTACCTGGCAATGCGTTGATATTCCGTTCAGAAGGAATGCTGATTGCAACAGTGAATACAGATAATGCAGTGGCGATGAAGAAGGTGCAGTTGGGTCGCGACTTTGGAAAGCGTGTGGAAATATTGAGTGGCATTGAAGCGAATGATCGCATCATCCTTAACCCGTCAGATTCATTATTTGATGGCGCCAAGGTACGCGTGGTGACGGAGAAGAATTGATCGGTGTGCGCTTGCTGAGAGCATTCACTTCTCTTTGACAATCAAAAGAAAATCTAATGTGTTCTTTTTCTTGACGGGACAATAAAAAGAACCCCAAGTCATGGTTCGTGCGGCTAATGCCGCGAACAGCCTTTTACTTTTTCTTTGCGAATCCAAAGAAAAAGTAAAACAAAAAGAAAGATTGGTGGGCCGTGTAAGATTCGAACTTACGACCAAGAGATTAAGAGTCTCCTGCTCTACCAACTGAGCTAACGGCCCTTCTTGAGAAGGTGACGATCTTTGTCGTCTGTTCAACAATTGTACCTGTTCTTTCATTTTGTTTTAAAGAAGAACAAGTAAAACAAATCAAGAGAAAAATCCTTTATCGAAGGAGAGTAAGCGGTCGCTTCGCTCCCTCCCTGACTCTACTGCTTTTCTTTTTGCCAAATCAAAAAGAAACCCAGACAAAATTCGTGCGGCTACGCCGCCC
>DATAHE010000538.1:0-5281 GCA_036263355.1 Steroidobacteraceae bacterium
ACAACGGCTGGAACACACAGGCGTGGACGATTGAACCCGTCACCAATACGGAATACGTGCGTCTACGTAATCCCGGCACGAATGTTTATCTCAATGTATCGAGCCAGGCAGAAAGTACAACCATCAGTACTGCTTCATTCAATGCAAGCTGGACCAGCGAGATGTGGCTGATTGAACCGGTAGCAGGTAGCAATTACGTACGATTGAAGAATCTGTGGACAGGCAAGTACCTGACTATGGCTGATCCAAATACAGTGGATGCTGGAAGCAAGGATTACCTCCCTATGTACTCACAGTCCAGGAATACCGGCTGGAATACACAACGCTGGTTAATTCAATAAAAGTACGGCAGACAAGAGAGTGCGTAATGCACTCTCTTGCGCTTTATGTTTCACGTACACGGGATCAAGCAAATGCTCAAATGGCCATGCTTTCATTTTAGAGACATTGTCTTCTCACTCGCATTGCTAACGTCGGCGTCCTACGCATCCGATTTGCAGAGCTATGTACAGCAATGTCAAACCGAACTGCAATTCACAGCCAGCCAGATTCCTGCGTTGAGTTGTGACAATGGCGTTCGTTTCATTAATGGTGCGCCGTCTCCTATCAATGACTTCCTGGTTTACTACCGCGTCAATGACATCGTTGATCTGGCCGCTGCATGTCGCTGGATTGGTGAGATCGCCTCTACCGATCCTATTAAAAAGAATGGTGCTGTCAGCATCGAGCTGCTGATCCACAATCGACAAAACGGTGAGACGTGCTTTTTTTCCGCAAACGATTCTGCACTAGGTAACGCATACACTGGAGATGCCAATAAACCAATCAGTGCAGTTATTGTTTCACCCACCAACTTTAATTCCAATCATGGGAAAGGTAATCCGAATGCCGATGACTACTGGTTGCAACCAGCCGCGGTGGACAGTCGAACACTGAACACCAACTCCACCGTACCTGGTTCCAACTCGGCACGATGTGTGGGTTGCCACTCGCAGGGACCGTATGTCGCATCGGGCAATATTGTTCCCTATTTGGCGCAATATGGTTTGCTCAACAACGGCCATCCAACACTGATTGATATGAATGCTTCCCAGCATTATCACGCGGTGGGAAGCAGTGGTTACAACAAACCAGTCATTGCTGCATTTCAAAACTGGGACAACATCATCAAGAGTAATAATAGTGCACCCGGTAGTAGTTGCAGTGGTCAATGCCATTCGCTGGCGACCAATTCAATCATTGGAAATCTTTCCCCACTGCCTCCGCTCAGTAACGACAATCTATTGACGTCTATTTCAAGCGTAATAGATGACCTTGAGTTCAGTAACCGCATGCCAGCTTATGATGATCTCGGCGAGTATCACTGGGTGAATCTGGATACCCCAACTAACAACACTCCCAGTGCCAATATCGAATCCGAAAGTTTCGCAGACGCAATGACTCGTGGGACAAGCTCCATCGTCCCTATATTGTTTCATGGTTACGACGCCAATAACCCCAATGTACCTTCTAGTCCCAATTGCACGAACCCTGGCTACGATGTCCCCGGTGCAATGGAAGCCCATTCCGTTGGTGTTCCGGGAAATTATGGATTCAATACGGTTCAGTTAGGACAGTTTCCAGATCGTTTGAGAACATTCAATCTCAAGGAGGGATTGCTTTGTCTTAACAGTGATCAAGAGCAGGGGCAATCCTGCCATGACTATTCCATTCGTTATCTGTGCAGCGTCAGCAATCTGAATGGAACGCCTATTTGGAGCGGCTGGTACAACACCGATGGGCCCAGTGGTGACGGTGATCACGAAGAACGATCAAGGCATCAGAATGTATGTGGCGGCGTCACTCCTATCGCTATCCAAGCAGAGCAGCTAGGTAACGGCGGTAAGCCTATTGATGTGATGGGACCTAATGATCGGCTTGCACGTTTCAGCCCATATGGGTTGACGTGCAACGCCTCAGAACAAGTGGACGGAAAATGCTCCAACTATGTCGTGCGTTACGATGGTTGCGTAAAACCACCCGCAATACAGTCCAACAAGACACTGACCAATGTATATGCTGCTGGCAAACAATTAACGGCAGCCAGCGGTTCATTGTCGAAAGGACAAGCGCATAACAATGGCTGGAATACTCAGCAGTGGAGTATTGAGCCCGTTGCCAACACCGAATACGTTCGTTTGCACAATGTGCCGACCAATGTATATCTGACGGTGACAAGCACGACGGAGCAAGCCACGGTGGGTACGGCTGGTTTTAATACGTCGATTAGTGAGATGTGGGTCATTGAAACGGTCGCGGGCAGTACTGCTGTTCGATTGAAGAGCCTGTTCAGTGGCAAGTACCTGACCATCGCTGATCCCAAAAATTTCACCAGTACACCAGACTACCTGCCTATCTATTCGCAGGGGCTGAATACAGCGTGGACGAGTCAACTTTGGTTGGTCAATTGATGCCTTTGAATAATACGAGAACGGCGATTGCCCTTTTTGAGTTGTCGGCTACTTATCGCTTGTAAGAAAAGTTTGGCTTATGCCGATGGCGGCTTCAATGCATGTGTGCAATACAATCATGGGGGATTCTGTGGCTACCTTATTTAACAACAGTCGTAATGTTCTTATGGCGATCATCACGACTACAGCATCACTGTCTGGAGTACCTGCATTCGCCGATACCGTGATTGCAGATGCAAGTGCGTCTAACAATCTGTCCGGAGCGATGCCCTTGGTACCGCTATTTGACGGCGGGTTATCAACCTGCATTAGCAGCTATGGTTGTCAATATCATTGGGACTATGGTGATGGCACCAGTTCCGATCCAGCGACCGATGCTTTGGGAGGGACCCAGTCTAGTCACGCGTATAAAGTACCTGGTGTTTATAACGTGATGTTGACTGTGACGATCACGGTGCCGACTGGCACAAAGCCGAAGTCAACAACTTCAATACAAGTATTTGTGCAGCAGGGCGAAACTCTCAACACCTATGTGAATGCATGTAAACAGCAACTGGTCTTCAACGATGCTGATATTCCCACCAATCTGAATTGCAACAATGGTGTGTTGTTTGCTCCGCCTGGAGATCCAGTCAATGATTTCCTTGGTTATGCTCGAGTGACGAACGATGTTGATCTGGCTTTTGCATGTCGCTGGTTGAACGATGGCACGGGAGCGACGACTCCGCCATTTGTTAAAGCAGTCTCCATCGAACTGCTGATCAACAACCGCCGTAATGGAAAGACCTGCTTCTTCAAAGCGAGAGATCAATTGCTGTTGCCAGATGGTTCAGTTAAACCTGCTTTCCCTTCTACTGCGATTGTTTCGCCGACGGTTGCTGCAAACGCCGCGCCCAACAGCGATCAAGCCAATTACTGGAATCTTCCGATTGAGGTGGATAGGGCGACTCCGTGTACCGATTGCCACGTTGCAGGTCCGTACATTGCTACACCGAGAATCGCACCGCTTCTTGCACAGTTTGGCCTATTGAACAACGGACACGATACCTATGGACGTTATCTGGATTCAAGCAATCGTCCCGCGGGCAACTATCAAATCGTGGGTAGCACCTTTGCACACTTGAATGATTTGGCGCTCACCAACAATGTGCCGGTAGGCGATACCTGCACGTCGGGTTGCCATTCAATCGGGTACAACTCCACCGCTGAGACGATCACCTTTGGTCGCGGTCTTACCTTGATACCGGCGTTAAAAGCCGTGATAGATATTAATGGTTTTAACAATCCTGACATCAGCATTAGCAAGTCTGGGGTGATGGCTCCGTCTAACGACGATAGTCATTACCGCTGGATCAATCGCGACATCCCTGGTGATGACGGGGTTGAGATTGAAACCTTTACCGCTTCAGCGGCGTTCGGTGCTTCGCGTTTGAGTTGCGGTGTACCTACGGTACTTGAAGCACACACAGTAGGAAGCACTGCCAACTTCTCCACCACGGATCTGGCTGGCCTTCCCGATAAACTAAGTGTGTTTAATGCGCGTGAAGGCTTGGTGTGTTTGAGTTCCGATCAACCCAATGGCCGTCAATGCAATAATTATTCGGTGAAGTATCAATGCAGTGATGGAAGCTGGTCGGGTGTTTATGACGTGGATTCACCGACCTTTGGTGGTGATTACGAGCAACGTAGTAATCAGGCGAATGTTTGTTCTTCCAAGCCAGGCATGACAGCCATTGCGATTCAAGCCACAGTGATCGTGAATGGTGTAACCAAGGTCGTCAATGGTCCTGCGGATCGACTGGCCCAGTTCAGCCCAACTGGTTTGGTCTGTCGCAACTCTGAACAACCTAATGGCGCTTCTTGTTCCAACTATGTCGTTCGTTATCGTGGTTGTCAGGATCCTTCACAGGCCTATCTGGTGAAGTTGAAAAATGCCTGGGTGAATCCACCGACATTCAATGATCGATATCTCACTACCACCAACACGGCTAGTGGTTCTGAAACCCGAGCGCAAGGTAACAATTATCAATATCCCAGCCAGGACTGGATTGTTGAAAACATTGCCAATGGCATGGTGCGACTCAAGGACATCTGGTCAGGCAAATACCTCACTGCCTCCAACACCAATGAATTAGCCACCGTCGTCGTTCAAAACGCCAATGCAGGACTCAATCTCCAGCAATGGGTGATTGAGTCGATCAATGGCAGCGCCGAAAAGCGTCTGAGAAATATCGGTAGTGGGCGTTATCTCACCGTGGGTAACTACACCAACGATCCCTACTTTGCGCCGATCTATTCACAATCGTTGAGTAACCAGAACTGGGCCAGCCAGCGCTGGCTGCTTCAATAATCTGTAAGATTATGAATCATCTGAACGGCGACCAAATGGCCGCCGTTTTTTTATGAAAATCTTTTATTACGCGAATCCTTTTGCCTTCTGGCTCCCTCTTGTTATCGGTAGTTACAATTCCGAGGGTTCGCCATGTTTTACGTCAAGAATGTTCCGATGTGGGAACGTATCGTTCGTGTTGCTTCAGCGGTTGTACTGGTCGGTTGTGCTCTGTACTTCTTTAAAGGCACGCCGCTCGGTACTGTGCTTTTGATTGGTGGTGCGATGTCGGCCTTAACCGGCTTCTTTGGCTTCTGTCCGATGTGTGCAGTTGCGGGTCGGCGTTTGACGGGACGCTAGTCGCAATTCGTGCCGCAAAAATTCATGCTTGCCAGCAAAACTCTTGCCGAGCATCTTGTTCGTGGTGCTATCGGTGTTGCGGCGTTGCTTGGCGCTTACCAGATAGGTCCTAGTCATCCATACTTGGCGTGGATACTTGCGG
>DATAHE010000539.1:0-3651 GCA_036263355.1 Steroidobacteraceae bacterium
CGCCGATGGATCAACAATGCGATTCAGTTGCGTTGAGGTGATGTCGGTACTGTATTCACCTGTTTCCAGATGCCATTCCCATACGCTGTTGCCCCGAGCATCAAATGCAACGCGACCAGACTGAGCATCGGCGTATCGCGCCGACGTCAGTTCAGCAGCATCAATCAGGTCTTTATCGTCAGCATTCATAGTGATTCCCGTAACAGTTGCTTGTTATGGACTATCGACTCAGGAGGTACAACCTTAAAGAGATAGTGGAATTCAACTGAAAAATACGCGGGTTACTTCGCATTTCCTGTAGGATGATACGAGTCCTTGTGACGTGCGTTGTAAAGAGCGACTACTTGGTTGTGCCTCGACTATTGCGATCAAGCCGTCGCAACGCAATGGCCTCACTGACGTGGGTTTGCACAATCAATTCCTTGCCTTCCAGATCAGCGATGCTGCGAGCCACCTTCAGAATGCGATGATATGCACGGGCGGACAGAGCAAGCTTCTGCATTGCGCGCGTCATTAACATCTGCGAATCGCCATCAAGCACACACCAGCGATCTATCTCGGCGGCTTGTAATCGCGCATTACATTTCCCTTGCCGCTGCCATTGAATATCGCGCGCTTTCAGCACCCTGTTTCTAATGACTGAACTCGACTCAGCGGAAGCGGACGCTTGTAAATCAGAAGTCGGTATGCGCGGCACTTCAACATGCATGTCGAGTCGATCCATCAACGGACCAGAAATACGCGCGCGATAACGTTGCACTTGATCTACGGTGCATCGGCACTTGGAAGCGGGATCGCCAAGATAACCACAGGGACAGGGATTCATCGCGGCAATCATCTGGAAGCGCGCGGGAAATTCTGCCTGACGAGCCGCGCGCGAAATACAGATCAATCCGGTTTCGAGCGGCTCGCGAAGGACTTCGAGTACGTGACGATTAAATTCCGGAAGCTCGTCAAGAAACAGCACGCCGTTATGCGCGAGCGAGATTTCACCGGGACGCGGCTGGGAACCTCCACCGACTAGTGCCGCTGCAGAAGAAGTATGGTGTGGCGAACGGAATGGTCGAATGCGCCAGGTAGAAAGATCTATCCCGCGACCAATCAACGATCTGACAGCTGCGGTCTGCAAGGCTTCTTCATCATTTAACAAAGGCAGTATGCCGGGCAACCGTTGCGCCAGCATGCTTTTGCCCGTACCCGGTGGGCCAAGCAACAGCACGCTGTGTTCACCGGCCGCAGCAATTTCCAGCGCGCGCTTGGCATGCGACTGTCCACGAACATCGCAGAAATCTGCCGCGAGCAACGGTTCACTCGAATCAACCGCTGGTTGCGCAAAAGGCAGCGGCTGCGAATCATTCAGATGAGCGCAGACCTGTAGCAGACTGGTTGCAGCGACCGACTGACAGCCTTGAATGACTTGTGTTTCTGCACAATTCGCCTGCGGAACAATCAGCACGTGACCTGCCTGCGTCGCAGCTAGTGCCGCAATCAACGCACCTGCAATGGCGCGCACTTGTCCATTGAGTGAAAGCTCACCGTACAACTCATAGTGTGTCAGCTTGGTGGTATTAAGCTGTTCGGATGCGACAAGAATCCCCACAGCAATCGGTAGATCGAATCGACCGCCCTCCTTTGGCAGATCCGCAGGCGCAAGATTAATAGTGATGCGACCATCGGGCATCTCGTAGTTGCAGTTGAGCAGGGCCGCGCGAACACGATCCTTGCTTTCTTTGACGACCGCTTCCGGCAGCCCAACGATGGTAAAGGACGGAAGCCCGGGGCTGATGTCTACTTCAACAGCCACTTGTGGTGCCTGCATTCCATATTGCGCGCGACTTAATATCGTGGCGATGGTCATGTCACATCCTTGTCATTGTGAATCGAATTAATTCGAGGTGGATTTTTCCATTTCAGCAAGGCGTTGTTCAAGCACGTTTAATTGCGTTCGAACACGATTTAGCAGCGCCACCTGTATATCAAACTCCTGACGACTCACCAAATCCATACGATTCAATGCGCTTTGCAATACGGATTTAAAATTGTGCTCAAGGTCCGCCTTCATCATTGTCACGCTCTCGGGCAGCGAAGCAGACAAGTTGCGAGCGAGCTCGTCGATCGAACGAATATCCATGAAAAACGACTCCAGCGATTAAGTACAGCAAGAGTACGAATGCACGACGTGCGAAACAAGGTCGACATCCATGCGTGCCGCACCATCTTAATACATGCGGTAAAAAACGCCGCCCTAATGTTGGGCGTTACGCTGATGGCAGCTGCAACTGCATGGGGAAATACGCGACTTCACCTATGGCACAGAAGATGCAATTCCTGAATGGCACGCTGACGGCCAAACCTGAACGTGCTTGCCAACTACGATGATCCGTCACGATGGAGGAATAGATGAAGCTGATTACTGCCCTCATCAAGCCGTTCAAGCTGGATGACGTCCGCCAAGCCGTGGCGGATATCGGCGTACAAGGCATCACCGTGACCGAAGTGCAAGGGTTTGGCCGTCAACGCGGTCATACTGAAATGTACCGGGGCGCGGAATATCGGGTGGACTTTCTGCCGAAGACCAAGATCGAGCTCGCTGTAGATGACTCGATTGTGGAACAGGTTGTAGAGGCCATTACCAATGTTGCCCGTACCGGAAAAATCGGCGATGGCAAGGTGTTCGTAACCAGTCTTGAACAGGCGATTCGCATTCGCACGGGCGAGGTTGGGGTGGATGCCGTTTAGTCAGAAATAGAAAACACCCACTCAGGCATGACATTGATCTTTTTTGCAGCAACACACATCTCGCAGGAGAACGACAGTGAATAAACCTCTGGCACCAAGACGAGTGCTGGCCCCTTTATGGAGCGCAGCTCTTATTGCGCTGGCAATGCTGGGTACCAACCTGGCTCATGCACAGCAAACACCTCCCCCCGATGCTGCCGCAACCAGCTCGGCGGCGGCTGCTCAAGCCGCTCCTGCAGCTGAAGCGCCAGCAAGTGAAGCCCCAGCAGCGCCTGCTGCCGCCCCAAAATGCGGTGACAAAGGCTTCGATTGCAACAAGGGCGACGTAGCCTGGATGATGACTTCGACTGCATTCGTACTGTTCATGACGGTTCCCGGTCTGGCATTGTTCTACGCTGGTATGGTCCGTACCAAGAACTCGCTTTCCACCACAATGCAAAGCTTCAGCATTTTTTGCGTGATTGCAGTGCTGTGGGTGGCCTTCGGCTATGGCATGGCTTTCACGGCAGGTGGCGATTTCATTGGTGCCATGCCCTGGAGCGACGCGGGCAAAGGCTGGTTCATGAGCGCTGATGATCCGACGACTGCCGTCGCCGCAACATTCAGCAAAGGCCAGTACATCCCTGATCTTGTTTTCTGTATGTTCCAGCTGACCTTCGCCGCGATTACCGTCGCGCTGATCACCGGTGGCCTTGCAGAGCGCATGAAGTTCTCCGCCGTAATGATCTTCAGCGTGTTGTGGTTCATCTTCTCTTATCTGCCAATGGCTCACATGGTGTGGTACTGGGATGGTCCCGACGCATATACCTCGGCTGAAGCCGCAGATGCAGCAGGTAAACATGCAGGTTTCCTCTTCCAGAAAGGCGCGATCGACTTTGCAGGCGGCACCGTGGTGCATATCAACGCAGGTAT
>DATAHE010000540.1:0-5200 GCA_036263355.1 Steroidobacteraceae bacterium
GCTGCCGACTGCTTCAACTTGATGATGTTATCGAGTTCGCTGATCACCGCAGTAACGCCGCTCTGCAACTGCTGTAGATGTGCGTGTAATGCGTCCTCGCTCATGGTGCTCGCATGGCCTTCCAGTGCAGCACACAATTCACGAATGCTGCTGATCTGCATGTTGGCACTGGCGCCTTTCAACTTGTGTGCAGCGCGACCAATGGCAGTACGATCCTGTTTTGCAGAAGCATTCTGAAGTTCATCAACAATCTGCGTGGCGCTTTGATTGAATGCTTCAACCAGCTCTATCAAGAATTCGGTATCGCCGCCCGTTAACTCATCCAGCTTGCTGATATCCACTTGTGAAACAGAGGCCACCACTGGTGTGTTCAGCAGTTGCTCGGCTTTGGCGTCGCTGATGACTGGCTTGCAGCCCGCCTCATCTTCGGTGTTCATGGTGGTCTCAGACTCCTCTTCACAATAACGGGAAATAATTTCGCGCATTGGATCGACCTCCAATGGCTTGGTAAGAAAACCATCCATGCCTGCGGCCAGACAACGTTCCATCTGGCCTGCCATCGCATTAGCAGTTAACGCAATGATCGGCGTGCGTTGACGCCAGCCTTCAAAGTCACGAATGCGGCGCGTGGCTTCAAAGCCATCCATCACCGGCATTTGCAAATCCATCAAGACGATCTGATAGTTGTCTACATCAAAATACTTAACCGCTTCAGCACCATCATTGGCAACCTTGACGGTAATGCCCATGCGTTGCAGGAAATGCGTGGCCACTTTCTGATTAACCACGTTGTCATCAACCAGTAGCACATGTCCCTTGTAACGCTTGGTTGCGGTCTTCTCGCGAATTTTTCCACGTGTCAGCAACGATTGATTCTGGTTACGCCAGTCTTCAGGTTCGTGCTCCAGCACGCGTGAAAGGCAATCGCGGAATTCGCGTGCGCGAATGGGCTTGGTGAGATACGCAGCAAACCCTAGGCTGGCAAAGCGTTGTGTATCACCATGACGATCCATTGAAGTCAGCAATATCAATCGCGTGTCCGCAAGCTGTGGATCGCGACGTACGCGCTCACCCAGCATCGCGCCATCCATATCGGGCATCTGGAAATCAGCAACGACCACGTCGAAGGGTCGATGACGGAAACGGGCGTGATGCAACTGTTGCAATGCTTCATCGCCGCTACTGGCCACCACACAATCACAGCCTGAATGTTCAAGCTGTGCAGCCAGCACACGACGATTGGTCGCGTTGTCATCAACAATCAATATGCGCTTGTCTTTCAATGAAATCTTGCCGCGCTCAGCATCGCTCTGCTTGATCTCGGCAGATTCCATTGGCAAGGTAAACCAGAAAGTGGAACCTTCGCCCGGTATGCTGCTGACACCGACATTACCGCCCATCATCTCGACCAGACGTTTGACAATCGATAAACCCAGGCCCGTGCCACCATATTTGCGCGTGGTGGATGAGTCAGCTTGTGAGAATGGTTTGAATAACCTTTCGATTGCTTCGGGTTCAAGGCCGATGCCAGTGTCGCGGATATCAAACTGCAATAGCGGTTTGCCGCCCAGCGCTTGCGTACTGGATACTTCCACGACGACTTCACCCTGGCGAGTGAACTTGATGGCGTTGCCGATAAGGTTGACCAGGCACTGACGAATACGCTGTGGATCACCCATCACCTGTTCAGGTACATCGTTGTGCACATTGATGATGAGTTCCAGATTCTTGTTGGCAGCCTGGAAGCCGAGCATGGCACCGACGTCTTCCACATTGCTGCGTAAATCCATTTCAATTTTTTCAATCTCGAACTTGCCTGCTTCGATCTTGGAGAAATCGAGCAGATCGTTGATCACGGTTAACAGCGCATCCGCGCTACCGCGAATGGTGTCGGCAAATTCCATTTGCGTGCGATCAAGTGGTGTTTCCAGCAATAAACCCGTCATGCCAATGATGCCATTCATCGGTGTGCGGATTTCATGACTCACATTCGCAAGGAAGGCACTCTTGGCACGATTGGCGGCATGCGCTTCTTCCGTTGCCGTTACCAGTTCTTCGTGCGTAATATGTGCTTCATTCACATCCTGAATAGAACCTGACAATCGTAACGGGCGACCATTGGCATCACGTTCCAGCGTGGCGCGAATACGCATCCACAACCAGTGATTCTGCTTGGTGCGCATGCGGGCTTCGACGTCAAAGGGCGTAGAAGAAATCGTCGCGCGATAACGCATGTCAACGACGTTCGGCAGATCATCAGGATGGGTAATGCCATCGACGTCATAGCCTGTCCAGTGTGCGACTTCATCTGGCTCGTAGCCCAGCATGCTCGCAAAGCGTGGCGCCAGCCATAACTTGTCGGTGCCGATTTCAATTTCCCACAAGCCATCCTGCGTACCATTGATCGCACGACTAAGACGAGACTGTGTTTCCTTCAGTTGTAATTCGGCAGTGCGCTGTTCGTGAATATCGCGTATTGCACCGCTCAACCGGATTGGACGTGCGTTCTGATCATGAGTAATGACACCCACTGCGCGCATCCAGCGATATTCACCACAGGCGTGCTGCAATCGCATTTCATGGATATACGATTCGCCGGGCTTCAACTCCTTGATTGAGCGCTTCGTTCGTTCCACATCGTCTGAATGCACCAGTGCAAAAAAGCGTTTGGTGGTGCTGATATCTGCATCCGGTGGCAATCCGAGCAAGCTGAGATAACTGCCAGAAACCCAGTGACCATCATTGATGAAATCAACTTCGAACAAGCCTTCCTGACTGGACGTGGCAGCACGTTCGAGCTTTTCATGCATTTGTTGTAGTTCTTCTGCCTGACGCTGCATCAGGATCAACGTTTGAACTTCGTTGGTGATGTCGTGCGTCACGCCCATCAACTGCACGGGCTTGCCAGCCGCGTCGTAACGCAAGTTAGCTACCAGCTCACGATGACGAACGACACTGCCATTGCGCGCACTGTAACGACAGATATAGCGTGTCTCCCTGTTTTCCAGCGCATACTTGCGTGCCTGCACCATCTCTTCGAATTCTTTCGGATCGCTGACATCCATCAGTCGACGACGCATATCCGCATATGGAACATTATCCAGTCCCAGTTCGTGGGGGCGATTGATATCCCATAAAAACTCTCCCGTCACCGGATCGCATTCCCATATCCATAACCCCGCTGCATGTGCTGCCAGCTTCATGCGCGCAGCGGCGGTACGCTCTTCCGTTTCGCTAGTCTCGTTATGCTGCGATGATCCTTGCTGCGACAACAAAGTATTGCCCAGTAGCACTGTTGCCCAGATTGCAGCGAACTTGATTGCCATTGCCAGCAAACCCATCTTGTCTGGCGTTACGCCAGCAAGCCAGCCATGTAGCAGCAGCGCAAACGAGGCCATTGCGGCTGCGGCATAGCGATGCCAGTGCCGGGATGAACCCAGACTGACCATCACGATGCACATATACAATGAACCCATGAGCGGCAAGTCGACACTCATGGTCAATACAGCCACTATCACTGTGGCGGCGACAATCAGGGGCATGAAATTGCGAGATCTCACAACGGGCTGGCTCCAGGCACGCCGGCATGCTGATGGCCAATATCTCGCATGCCCAATCGAACTCATGATCCGCGATGGAATCAGAGTGATGGGCATGGTGATATCGGCCGGTGACATTCAAAGTAATCCGGCTATGCCCATCTGTATCGAGCCGAAGACGGCCATCTTTAGCAAAGATCGTCAAGGAGTTGCTGTAATTCCTTGGTGGCGGCAAAGCCTTGCCGTTGCGTCATCAATCAAACAAAAACAGGGTGTCGCGTGAATGAAAGTGAGAGTTTTGTCACACTGCACATGGCACACTGCCACCATCAGACATTGTTGAGACATCCATTGAGCAAACCAGCTACGCCCATCATCATCCTGATCTGCTCCATGTTGTGGAGCGCTTCACCTGTTCATGCAATGGAAACACGGGACATTCATACCGAATATGTCAAAGGTGAATATCGTTTGGTGATGGACATCACTCTCGCTGCGCGTGCTGATCGGGTCGAGAATATTTTGCGTAACTATGCAAACTACCACGCGCTGGATTCACGCATTCTGGAAGCACGAGTGATACAACGTCCGCAACCAAATGTGGTGCAGCTGTTCACGCGCATTCGTGTGTGCTTTTCGTTTCTGTGTCGCAATGTTGATCGCATGGAACTAGTAGAAGAACGCCCATTTGAATTATTAGCGACGGTTATGCCCGATAAGAGTGATGCCGAACGTGGCAGCACGCATACCGTATTGATTGCCGAAGGGGATCACACCCGTGTGCAGTACACCACCTCGATTGTCCCCAAGTTCTGGGTACCTGCATTGTTTGGTCGCAATGTCATGTTGCATTCATTGCGTGACGCAACCACAAGCATGTTTGAGCATATTGAAAAACAGGCGCAGTAAACGCTTACTGACGAAGTATCTTCTCCATCGATTTGCCCTTCGCCAGTTCATCAACCAATTTATCCAGCTGCCGAATCTTCTGCATTAGCGGATCTTCGACATCTTCGACACGAACGCCACACACCACGCCTTTGATCATTGATCGATTGGGATGCATCGCTGGCGCCTCCGCAAAGAATGTCTGCACATCGTTCTGATTCTCTAGCTGGCGTCGCAACCCTGTTTCGTCATAGCCCGTTAACCAGCAGATGACATGATCCACTTCTTCTTTGGTGCGGCCCTTCCTTTCCACTTTGTTGACTAACGCCACATAGACTTTAGCGAAGGGCATTGAATAGATTTTATGTGTCATGGTACGCGCAAGTTGTGGTTTACCTGCAAGATAACATCGGTGCAGTTTTACTCGCAAGGTTTGGTCATCATTGAATCCATGCGGGTCTAACAAACCTGAATTGTGCGGTCTGCCAGTAGGGCTTCTTCGTGCCATCGAATTGACTGCTGTCGATTCGCCCTGATGCGCTTTCCAATTAATCAGTCGCAATCACCTCTCATCATGAATTCCCAACCAAACAACAACCGTTTACACTGCTCGCATGAATGCATTCGCTTCGGCGTTACTTGACTGGTTTGATCACGCTGGTCGAAAACATCTTCCCTGGCAGGGCCGCGATGCTTATCGCGTCTGGATTTCGGAGATCATGCTGCAACAGACGCAAGTGACCACCGTTATTCCTTACTATGAACGTTTCATG
>DATAHE010000541.1:0-4577 GCA_036263355.1 Steroidobacteraceae bacterium
TGCTTGACCTGTACTCTGCTCAAATTCTTCGGCAGGCCCTGGATATTGACGTGAACAGGCTGAGGCGTAACGTTCATATCGACATCGTGATAGTTCCAGATCAGTGCCGAGATGCTATGCGTGCTCTTGGTTGCAATTACATTGATATCTGGTTGCTCACGCACACTAGACTTCAACATCGCATCAATATAAATGGCGCCCGTGCTGGTGGCCGCGATACGTTCGTCATTCAACTGACCCAACATGCGAAACGCATTGAGTAATGGCAGATCAATCATGCCGGTGGTGAAGGCGCGTTGACCGGCAAACAAGGATTGACCGGGAAACGTGAATGCCCACGCGACAGTGCCTTGCAAGTTGATGCGATGCTTCTTCGCCAGTTCCAGCGTGCCATTGATCATGGCAGCGGTGTAACTCGCATACTGTGCATTCAAGCGATATGCATTTTGTGGATGAGTGCTCACACCACAGGCTGCACAACTTTCTGGATCGGATTCTGTCAGCAACACAGGCAATTTACGCAACGATGGAAATTCATTGATGACGGTAAAACCACGATCAATATCACGCAGGTTGGTGGCGATATCCAGTTGCACGTCATTATCCGTAAATGTCGCCTTGCCCTTGGCATGAAACGAAATGAAGTCCAGCGGTACTTCCGTTTTGCCCGTGGCTGCATTAAGTCCTTGCGCACAATGCTTCAGGAAGCTGCGCAGAAAATTGTTTGCATGATCACCAGCAGGTCCGGTACTTGCGGGTCCTCCGACACGTGCAATAGGTAGGGCACGACGAACCGCAGTGACAGCATGATCATACAGTTTGAAATATTCTTCCGGCGTGCCATGCCAGTAAAAAATATCCGGCTCATTCCAGACCTCCCATTCCCATGTAGCGACTTCCTTTGCGCCATAGCGTTGTACCATGTGGTTTACCCACTGATACACCAGCTCTGACCATTCATCATAGTTGGTCGGCGGATAAGCCCAACCTGTGTCAAAACTTTGTGGCCAATGATGTTGATAGGGATCGGGATGAGTAGATAAGGCTTGCGGCGTAAAACCAATTTCCACCAGCGGCTTCACGCCCGTCTGTTTATACGCATCAAAAATCTTGTCGATGATTGTCCAGTCATATACTGGCTTGCCGGACGCGTCGCGCGTAAAGGCGTTAGTCGAGCCCCACTTCAATGAAGGTGTGCCGTCGCCGCTGGTTAGCAGGTTGTGAGTACGTGCATGAACAGGATGTGCGCTCAATTGGCCCAGTTGCTGCAACAAATAGATGCCGTCATCGCTGTACGTGTAGTTGGGTTCGTCATAACCCATCCAGGACCATACGGGCGTGAAAGAACCCATTGATTTGCCAGCATCAATGTTAATGATCACATTCTGGGCGAATGCCGAGCAGGCTATCAGCGCCGTCAGGCAAGACACCGGGAGAACCCGGCGCAGCATTGATTTGTAACAGCTACTCATTGTTTCATCATAAACATGTGGGGATCCGAAATCGAACAAGGTTTCGTGAACAAACCATACCAGTTCCAATATATGTCGTATGCAGTACGAGCTGAACATTTGTAATATAATTTTACACGATGATTGGTATGATCCGGTGCCTTGTCGTACATACTAATGAATGTACAGAACGGGTCGTACCAACAAACATAAGATAAGCGTAAACATCCGCACAACATCAAAGGGGAAGGTTGCAAATGAACAACCCACAAAACGTCGCACGCTGGCCCTTGTTCCTGATTACCGCACTGTTTTTATTCTGGGGTGTGGCGAATAACCTGAACGACATTCTGATTCCGCAATTCAAGAAGGCATTCACGCTCACTGATTTTGAATCGGGCTTTGTACAGTCGTTCTTCTATGTTGGCTACTTTACGTTCGCGTTACCCGCCGGATTCTTTATTCGCAAGTATGGTTACAAGGCCGCTGTGGTGATGGGGTTGTGCCTGTTTGCCGCCGGTGCGTTGATGTTCTACCCTGCTTCGCAAGCGGCTGAGTACCGTTGGTTTCTGGCTGCATTATTTGTAATCGCTTCTGGCTTGGCGTTTCTTGAAACTTCTGCTAATCCATTGATTACGGCATTGGGTCCACAGGATCGCGCTGCCTATCGCTTGAATCTTGCACAGTCCTTTAATCCTTTGGGCGCCTTGACCGGTGTATTCATTGGTCGCACCTTCATACTCAGCGGTAAGGAAGTCGCACCCGATACGATGGATGCAGCCGCTCAGCATGCTTTCTACCTGAACGAAACGCGTGCGGTGCAGGGCCCGTATTTGTTCCTTGGTTTGTTTATTCTGGCGTGGGCGGTTCTGGTGGCATTGAGTAAATTTCCTGCCGAGGCCAGTCGCGAATCAGCACAGCGTGATGCATCGAAGTTGAACGCAAAGGAAGCGTTGACCGGCCTGTTCGCACATAAACATTTTCTGAATGGCGTGCTTGCACAATTCTTTTATGTGGGCGCTCAAGTGGGTATCTGGAGTTACACCATTCGCTATGCGCAAGCCGAACTCGGACTCACAGACAAGACCGCTGCGATCTATGTACTCGTGTCACTCGGGTTGTTCTGGATTGGCCGTGTGGTTGGTACGATGATGATCAGCAAGATGCCTGCATCACGAGTCCTCGGTACCTTTGCATTGTGCAATATCGCGTTAACGGCTTACGCGGCCAGCGTCGGTGGACAAAGTGGACTGTACGCGTTGGTGGCGGCATCCTTCTTCATGTCCATCATGTTCCCCACCATTTTTGCGGTGGCTATTGAAGACCTGGGTCCGTTAGCAAAGACGGGCTCATCATTATTGGTGATGAGCATCATCGGTGGCGCGGTGATCACTGCCATCATGGGCAAGATTTCCGACCTTAGCCACATTCGTACTGCCATCTTTATGCCGGTGCTGTGCTTTGCGGTAATTGCATGGTATGGATGGGCATCACCGAAGGTGAAGACGGCATTAAAGGGTCATTGATATTTGAATTCTCGGTTGGTCGTATTGTTCACAGCATGATCGTGACAAACCGTGAAAGATTTTTTTGCGTTTCTCGAAGCGATACGATTTGTAGGCTGGGCGGCTTCGCCCAGCTTGATTTACAGAAATAAGATGCTGGGTGCGGCCACCCAGCCTACGGGTTGTCATTTCGACCGAAGGGAGAAATCTTGCTTTCACTTCGGCTGATCAGGAAGTTTGAAAATCATCTGGCAAAGTTCGGTTAAGTAATGCTCATTGATAGTCACCAACATTTCTGGCAACTCGGCAAGCATGGTCACGAATGGCCAACCTCCGACCTTGCGCCTATCTATCGCGACTTCGGCGTGGATGACTTATCGCAGGAATCTTTGACAACGGAGCTTGCTGGTACGGTCGTGGTGCAATCACAACCCAGCGATGCGGACACCGATTGGCTGCTGCAATTGTCGTCGCAATACGAATTGATCAAGGGCATCGTCGGTTGGGTTGATTTCGAAGCACCGAATGCAGCTTCGCGTCTGACACAGCTCGCACGTCATCCAAAATTCAAAGGCGTGCGACCGATGTTGCAGTCTTTACCGGATGACAACTACATATTGCGTGACTCTGTGTTGTCAGCATTGAATGCAATGGCGGAGTTAAACTTGCGTTTCGATGCGCTGGTATTCACGCGTCATCTTGCGTCGATTGCGGTGCTGGCACATCGCTGGCCGCAATTACAGATTGTTATCGATCATGCGGCCAAGCCGCCCATTGCGCAGAAGAGTGCGCAGGCAACACAACAGTGGCACATCGCCATGTCGCGTGTTGCCGAGTTTCCCAATATGCACTGCAAGCTATCCGGCTTGTTTACTGAAATGGATGCCAATCAATCCCGTGATGATGCGATTCCCTATGTTGAGCATGTGCTGAAAGTATTCGGTGCCGAGCGCGTGATGTGGGGCTCAGACTGGCCGGTGTTGAAGCTGCGCAATAGTTATCCTCAGTGGCATGAATGGGTGGTGAAACGTATTGCGCATCTGGATAGCTCACAACAGGCAGCCATCATGGGTGGCAATGCCATTCGATTCTATGGGCTTTAGCGAGAAAGAAGTTTAAGGAACCCTTCGACAAGCTCAGGGTGAACGGTACAACTTGATGAGCATCTACTCCACATACATGTCATGAAATTGCCAACGCGCAAACTTGGGATGACCGATATTGAACTGACCACTTTGGGATTCGGTGGCGCGAGCGTTGGCAATCTCTACAAAGCGATCAGTGACGAGCAAGCCGCTGCCACAATCAACGCAGCTCTGAACACAGGCATTCTTTACTTTGATACCGCTCCACACTACGGACAGGGGTTGTCAGAACAGCGACTTGGTAACGCGCTGCGCTCATCAACTCAATCCATTGTGCTGTCGAGCAAGGTAGGACGTGTGTTGCGCCCTATCGCACCGCCGCCAAAAGGTACCGAGCGCCTGGGATTCATCGACGGGTTGCCGTATGAACCGGTGTTCGATTATTCCTACGATGGTGTGATGCGCTCATTCGAAAGCTCATTACAGCGCTTGCAAACCTCAACCATTGATATCTTGCTCGCGCATGATCTGGGGAA
>DATAHE010000542.1:0-5984 GCA_036263355.1 Steroidobacteraceae bacterium
CGTTCTCTCCAACAAGGCCAGCCAAACAACGGCCATCACTGGAGACATTATGAACATTCAAATCACTGCAGCATTACTGGTCACACTTGTCACCACCACTGCCATGGCGGCAGATGACCGCGTCGCTAACGACGTACAACGCAATGTCAATCAACAGCAACGCATTGAACAGGGTTTGCAGTCCGGCGAACTCACCACTCGTGAAGCTGGAAAACTGGAACGCGAACAATCACGTGTTGAGCGTACTGAGAAACGTGATCTTCGCGATGGCAGCATCTCCAATGCAGAACAACGTCGTCTAACAGCACGACAGAATCGCGTCAGTCGCGATATCGCCCGCCAGAAGCATGACGCTCAAACCGGCAATCCCGATTCAGCTTCATCTCATAGAATGCAGACGGACGTTCAGCGCAACGTCAATCAACAGCAACGCATTCAACAAGGCGCGGAAAGCGGAACATTGAATAATCACCAAGTCGGTAATCTGGAACGTGGACAGGCTCATGTGGATCGTCGCGAAGCTCGCGCAGCGATGAACGGTCGAATCGGTGCAGCAGAGCAAGCTGGAGTACAGCGCGCAGAGAATCGTCAAAGCCGTCGTGTCTTCCGCAAGAAACATAACGGATAGGCCTACGGATAAACCCTGCAACTCTGAACAACTTCGGCAACTCTGGTCACCAACATGAAAGCATCATACAAGGCACCACTACTCATCTCGATTATCATCGCTAGTAGCCTGTTGCAGGCCTGTGTTGTGGAACCCGCACATCGTCACTATGTTAGCGGCGTGGTGCTGGTTGCTCCGCCAGCGCCGCGACACGAGATCATCGGCGTGGCTCCAGCACGAGGATATGTATGGATTGATGGTTACTGGTCATGGAATGCAGGTCATCATGACTGGGTCACCGGGCATTGGGAAGCGCCTCGCCGTGGCTATCGCTGGGTACCACATCGATGGCATCACGAACGAGATGGCTGGCACCTGCAGGAAGGTTATTGGCAACGCCGTTAACTAACGTAAGCATTACTTTCAATTACTGAATACAAGCAGACTACATCGCCAATGATATGATCAGTTCTTCAACGGAGAACTGATCGTGTCCGATTTTTCTGCGAAACAAAAATGGGGACCTTATCTTAGCGAACGTCAATGGGGGACCGTTCGCGAAGATTACAGCGCAGATGGCGATGCCTGGAAGTACTTTCCGCATGCACATGCGCGCAGCCGCACTTACCGTTGGGGTGAAGATGGCATTGCTGGATGGTCCGATGATCAACAACGCTTGTGCCTGTCGCTTGCGCTCTGGAATGGAAAAGACGAGATTCTGAAAGAACGCCTGTTTGGTCTTGCCAACGAGCAAGGTAATCACGGCGAAGATGTGAAGGAGCTGTATTACTATCTTGATGCAACTCCAGATCATTCTTATCTGAAGATGCTTTACAAGTATCCGCAAGTTACCTTTCCCTACCAGCAGCTGGTGGAAGAAAATCATCATCGTACGCGGCTACAACCGGAGTACGAGATTCTCGATACGGGCGTATTTGATCAGGATCGTTACTTCGATGTATTTGTGGAATACGCACAGGAAAGCGCCAATGACACTTTAATATTGATCACCATTTGTAATCGCGGTGACGTCACAGCGCCGATTCACGTACTACCACAACTATGTCTACGTAACACCTGGAGCTGGACGCACGATGGCTATCGCCCGGACATGAGCCATAGCGATCAGGCAGCCGTTGAAGTTCATCACTCCACGCTCGGGATGTACTATCTGTACGCAGATAACACCACTTGTTCATATCAACTGCTATTCACCGAGAACGAATCGAACAATCATAAGTTATGGAAGACTAACAACACCACACCGCATGTCAAAGATGCATTTCATGAGTACATCATCAACGGTTACAGAGACGCAGTTAATCCAGAACAAACTGGCACCAAGGCGGCGATCTGGTATCAATGCATCGTCGCGGCAAAGTCTCAGGTTCAGTTTCGATTGCGATTGGTTCGCCACGAACAGCCTGATGCATTCGGACAATTTGATGCGATCATGCAACGCCAACGTGCGGCCGCTGACAATTATTACAATGACATTCAACACGGCATGCAGGATGCACAACATCGACTGGTGCATCGTCAAGCTTGTGCAGGATTGATCTGGAACAAACAGTTCTACTATCTTGATTTGCCAGTATGGCTAAAAGGCGACGAGACACAGGTAGCGCCACCACCAGATCGTGCGCACGATAGGAATGCCGAATGGCTCCATTTCAACAGCGCCGATATCCTGTCGATGCCCGACAAGTGGGAATACCCATGGTTCGCTGCGTGGGATTTGGCCTTTCACTGCATTCCATTTGCACTGATTGATGCCAGCTTTGCCAAACGGCAACTACTGTTGCTGACACGCGAGTGGTACATGCATCCAAATGGTCAATTGCCTGCGTATGAGTGGAACTTCAGTGACAGCAATCCGCCACTGCATGCATGGGCCGCGTGGCGAGTATTCCAGATTGATCGCAAGCAACGCGGTGATAAAGGCGATCTTGATTTTCTGGAACGCGTCTTTCACAAACTGATGATCAACTTCACCTGGTGGGTCAACAAGCGCGACATCAACGGTCGAAATATTTTTCAGGGCGGATTTCTTGGCCTGGATAACATCAGTGCTATCGAACGTAACATGACATTGCCTGACGGCTGCTACATCAATCAAGCCGATGGCACAGCGTGGATGGCAATGTATGCGTTGAATCTGTTACGCATTGCACTGGAGCTGGCATTGCATGACAAAGTCTATGAAGACATCGCCACCAAGTTTTTCGAACACTTCATGCAGATCGCAGAAGCAATGGAACGTCGCATTAACGACGGCAACGGATTGTGGGATGAGGAAGATGGGTTTTTCTATGACGTACTGAAGCTTCCTGATCGAGAGTCCGTATCCATCAAGCTGCATTCCATCGTTGGCATCATTCCCCTGTTTGCAGCAGAAACACTGGAACCAGAGATGCTCTCGCAGCTGCCAGGTTTTTCCTCACGTCTTCGCTGGTATCTCAATCATCGCTCCAGCATGGCGTCACTGGTCACGTATGGATTTACGCCGGGTCGTGGTGAGCGGCGCTTATTATCATTGTTACGTGGTTCACGATTGAAACGATTGCTGCAATATCTGTTCGATGAAAACGAGTTCCTGTCCCCATTTGGCATCCGCTCATTGTCCAAGATGCATGCGGATCACCCTTTCCATCTGCAATTTAATGGCCAGCAGTACGATGTACATTACACGCCCGGTGAAGGCGATAGCCCGCAGCTCGGCGGAAACTCCAATTGGCGCGGACCCATCTGGTTGCCAATGAACTTCTTGATCATCGAAGCACTACAACGCCTGCACCACTACTTCGGCGATAGCTTCAAGATCGCGTTCCCCACTGGTTCATCCAACATGTTGACACTGGACGAGATTGCGACTGATCTTTCAAATCGATTGATCAAGTTGTTTGTCAAAGAAGATGGCAACACGCGACCCATCTACCAAAATCGCCCCGACCTGCAAAATGATCCTTACTTCTGCGACTACATCCAGTTCCATGAATACTTTCACGGTGACAACGGCAAAGGACTCGGCGCGTCACATCAAACTGGATGGACTGCATTGATTGCAAAGCTGCTGATGCCACGAGAGAAAGCGCCGGATTGATGTTGCGCGCAACGGCTACATGATCTGTCCAGACGTTAGTAACATATGAGCCCATTGAGGGGCAAACAAGTGCCCGAAGCAGAAGTTGAAACTTCTTAATATCGATCGTTGAATTGGAGTAAAGTGGACGTTCGTGTTCAACGCCCGCGTCAAGGCGCGGGCGTATTCGCACGTCGCCTGTTGAACGCGTTGTTAGGTTGCCCGCGTTCATGCTTACCTGATGTAATGCCAAAACGTCCATCTAGATCGTAGAAAATCGTCCACTCCATCTCGGGTTCATTGCTGAGGCGCGCCTTGATTGTGCGTGGCTCGGAATAGGACTGGATCGCTTCTTGAACGAGCTGACGAAGAATGTGGAACAGGTTGATGCCTCGATCAAAAATCGCACCGAAGTCCTCCCAAGGGATGCTCCGAGGTTGTCCGCCATTGCGTTTCCGAAGGCGTAGGCCGTCGTTCCAGATGATGTAGTCCGCGTGCGCATAGCCGTTTCTTACATCAGCATCAAATGCATCTCGAAACACTTCAGCCAACTCGTGAAGGCCTAATATTTCGGCATGCCCAGCCAAATTTTTTAACACCTTGTTCGCGTTCGGCGCGATGCGATTACCAGTGGTCCGATGTGCTTCGACCAAGTGCAGGAAAGGCCACAGAACATGACTCTCGCCCCCTGCGACGCGGAGCATGTTCTTTGGAATTTCATAAAAACCTGCGGCCTCCGCCACATGGCAGTAGAACGCAAGGGCCACCCGAAACTTTATTGCGCCCTTCGCAGAGTTAATGAAGGTCAAGTACTCATCAAACGCTCGGTGAGCGTCCTCGGCCGTGTTCCAGCCAGCGTCTTGCATGCCGCGCATTTCGGCCATTAGCGACATGGCAAAATGCAGCTCATGTCTCGCACGCGCCCTTTCGAAGAGGTCGCGAAACGAACGCTCAACCTTGTCGAAAAACGCTTGATTCTGATTAGGTGGCGTGTCGCTCATCAGGGCAACCTAACGCTCAGCCTAAGGTGCGCGGCTTTGCCGCGTCGCTCTTGAGGCTGTGGTTGGGCATGTTTCTGTCTTCGCTTGACGAGCGTACTGCGATGAACCAGAACAACGCAAATGAGAGACAAAGCCAACCAGCTCCAAACATTGCTTCGATTAAAGTCACAACGAGTCCGCCAACAGTAAGCTGGCCATTCTCAACGACCTGCGTTCCAAAATGAAACTCACTACCACCGTTTCCAAAAATCCATACCAAACTGAAGACGTAAAATGAGAATATGGATACGGAGGCTACAAAGAACATAACACTTAAGTATTGTTTCAACTTGTGCCATTTCTTCCATCGCAGAATGAAGTGACAGACGGCACCAAACATTAAGAACAAAGCAAAGATGACAACGAAGCTATAGAGAAAGCTTACTGTCCATGCCCCGGACCCAATGGCCAACGACGAGGCAAGTAACGCAGATCCGAGTGGACCGGCGATAGCGCCTGCAATTATTCGCGAGGTATTCAGATCCATTGCCTTACTTGTTTTATATAGTCTGATTAACAATGTGCTTGCAAGATAACACCAGAATTAAATCCGTCGCAACTTGTGGTATTCAAGTAATGCAGTCATCCAAATGACGGCTTTCGGGAAAACTGAGCGGCGAGACTGACCGACCGCTCTTGGCCGATCTAACCCTCACCTAACAGCATCCAATCAATGCACCAATATCCTGTCACCCATTCAATCCCAACCACTGATACACATAGTATCGCGCAACACCCGCATATTCGTGCACGACGACATCCATAAACACAAAGTTATAAAAGGTTGGCAGGGCATGAAACTCCACCGACAGATAATCGGCGCGGACTGAAACAGCATTGATTCCGAAATGCGAGAAGTACATCAAGCTGCGGTACATATGCGTGCCGGAAGTGACAAGCAAAACAGTGTCAGCGCGTGCTGCCTGTATCAAAGGCTGTGAAAACTTTGCGTTCTCCCAAGTATTGCGGCTTTGTTCTTCGGTGATCAAATCAGAAACGGGTACACCGAGTCGTCGCAGCATCAATGCATAGATAGCGGCTTCGGGTGCATGATGTGACTGAGGATCGCCACCGGTCACCAGCACAATGCACAGCCCACCTTGTTGCTTGCACGAAATATATTGTGCATAAACTCTGGCAATACGCGCGTATCCAACCAGATTGGGCTCAACATCTGCCCGGCCTGCAAGCTGTGCAGTTCCCCCACCCAGTAACACAATCACCGATCGAGCACCCCACTGTCCGTGGTAATCAG
>DATAHE010000543.1:0-9556 GCA_036263355.1 Steroidobacteraceae bacterium
TGGATCCAGCGAATCAATGTATCGATCCAGTGTGATCGACGAGACAGGATCGTTGATCGGTGATTGGCGATAGTGATGATGCTCGACAATATCACTGACCAGTTTACCGACACGTCGTTCGCGTTCAGTCGGTTCGTAGTCTGCAACGGCGCTGGCATACGCAGTGCTGCCGGTTTGACGAGAGGCGTCACCAAAACCAAACAGGAAGATGGCAGCGGCCAGTGCAGCTAGCCACAATCCATGGCGTAATGGATTCAAAGAACGATCAGTTGAACGCATTGGATACTTCACCCGGAATATTTAGCCGGACTTAATGCGTCCAGCCATGACAAACTCTGATAATTTGCAGAGTAGAGGCGCGCCATGCCGCAATCAAGCGAATTAGTGCGCATTCAGTCATTATTTTGTTCAATGTTTCTTAATAGAGGTGTTTGATGAGTCCTTTGGCAGTGTTGACGGCCATTATTTTAGGGTCATCGGTAGCCATCGGCTTTGGGCTCTGCACCGTGTGGTTTCTCGCGTTCTGGCTGAAGTCCGAATCGAAACAGTTAGCAAGTGAAGTGACACGCCTGCCACTGTATTGCTTGTTGTTTGTAGGATTGTCGGCCATCGCGGCATGGGCCCTGATAGGGATATATCGTAAACGCCCATGGCGATGGTGGGCGCAGCTGGCGATGTGGAGCGGAGTGGCCCTGATCTTTTTCTTAAGCTGGCGTCGCTGACGATTCCAGCTTAAGTGGCTTCCGAGTCCGCAGCGTTTTCCGTGTTTCTATTAAGTAGCTTGCGTAGCCAGTCTGCCTTGAGAGGAACATGACCCAACGCAAGCCGAACGAGATAAACGAGCACTAAGGGGCCAATGGCCAAGGTGCAGGCCGTAAGGCGTGCCGCTACAATATCGTGAGCATAGTCGGCATAGAAGGCCGCAAGCCCAGTCGTTGCACCAACACTTTTATACACGCCAAACATACGTACACCAACGGCGTAAATCAACGCAGGCAATATCAATAGTCCCGTCAACAAACTCCCCAAGGTCCAGATCAATTCCTGGGCCAAAAGTGATTTATTAATCGGCGGGTTCGGGTTGTCAGGCGTTGCAGTGGTTGTTTCGTTCATTCCGAATGGCCATAAAAAATCTGTATCCGTCTGTACTCAGTAGTCATGCGCAGCCGGAAGGCGTCGGATAATATCAATGTTTGGCAACTAATTGACACCGGACCATCATGCTTTCCACCGAATCGAACAAATCACTGCGTGCCGCCGTTATTGGTGTGGGCTATCTGGGACGTTTTCACGCGCAGAAATATCATCAGCTTGAAGGAGTGGAACTGGTCGCCGTCGCCGATGCCATTCAGGACACGGCAAATGCCGTCGCTCAGGAATTAGGCGTAGCTTCTGTGAGTGACTATCGCGAGCTGCTGGACAAGGTTGATGTCGTTAGTGTGGTGGTGCCAACGCCATTGCACTTCGGCGTTGCCGGAGAGTTCCTTAAACGCGGTGTACATGTTCTAGTGGAGAAGCCCATCACTGAAACGGTGGAGCAGGCACAGCAATTGATTACGCTGGCAAAAGAGCATCAATGCGTATTGCAGGTGGGGCATCTGGAAAGATTCAATCCCGCCGTACAAGCGGCGGTAAAGGTGATTCGATCACCGCGCTTTGTAGAATCGCATCGGCTAGCGCCTTTCAAGTTGCGTGGCACTGACGTCAGCGTGGTGCTGGATTTGATGATTCACGACATCGACTTGATTCAGGAGCTGGTCGGTCAACCGATTGATCACATCGATGCAGTGGGTTCGCGCATTTTCTCGCAGGACATTGATATCGCGAATGCGCGTATTCGCTTCAATGGTGGTTGCGTGGTCAACACCACCGCAAGCCGGGTAAGTCTGAAGCAGGAACGCAAGCTGAGAATCTTTCAGGATGACGCGTATATCTCCATTGATCTGCAGCAGAAGATTCTGACGGTGGTGCGCAAGAAAGAAGCCGGGCCCATTGAATCTCCTGCGCAAGTTTCCATTGATGAACAATCGTTTGAACAGGGCGATGCATTGATGTCGGAGATTCAGGCCTTTGTTCACGCAGTGCGATCAGGAACGACTCCGGTGGTGACAGGCGAAGATGGGCTTCGGGCGCTGGCCACAGCGATGCGGATTACCGAGTTGGTGAATGCCGGTTGAATTCATTCACCAGACAAATTTTATTGTGCTGTTGAGTTCAAACCGGTTTACGCGGCTTGCGTCGCGATGACGTGCCGTCTTCGTTATCGATATCGTAGTCGTCGAAATCCGAAACAAGATCAGCTGTTTCGCGTTGCTCACGATATTTTTCAAGCTTTCGCCAAGCCGGCTCACCTTGCGGTGCGGTGCCACGTTTCGCGCGCCCCAGATCATTCAGCAAAGAATCGATGTCAGAGTCATCGTTCTCGGCGATGGCATCGTCGGCTTCATCATCAAATTCTTCGGACTCAGGTTTCTCGATCATGGAACAACCATATTGGTCAAGTAAACGATGAACCAGTGCTGCAGCAATCGTTACGCCTGTATCGAATGAATCGGCCTAACCTTCGCTGGACAGTGACCTCGCTGGTGAACCTGTTGTGACAGATCCGGTAAAGCGCGAAGTCGCGAGACTATATAGTGAGATTTGTTGCGATCTGCAATAGCTGGCTCATGCCAATTCAGTCACATTTTTGAATTGCAGTTTTTCAGTCGGCTATTTTGCCTCACTCGTTGCCAGAACTTCGATGAGCGATTCCGGATCACTTCACTAATTCGTTCAGCTGGAAAATCGGCAGCAGCATCGCCAGCACGATCATCAATACCATCGCGCCCATGAACAGAATCATTAACGGGCCAAGTAATCCCACGAAGGTATCGAGCAACGCATCCATCTCGCGCTCCTGATTGGTCGCGGCACGATCCAGCATGGTTTCCAGCTCACCGCTGGATTCACCGCTGGAGATCAGATGGACCATCATCGGTGGAAACTGCTTAGTGGTGCCCAAAGAGCGCCCAATCGGCGCGCCTTCACGCACCTTGGTAGCAGCATGCTGAATGGCATCACGCATCGGCAGGTTGCTGACGACTTCTCCTGAGATTCTCATGGCCTCAAGTACCGGGACGGAGCTGGAGGTCAATGTGGCAAATGTGCGCGCAAAGCGTGTCGTATTCGTTCCTCGCACGACGCGACCCAGCAGAGGTACTTTCAATAGAAAGGCATGATAGCGACGACGATTGTCCAGATTGCGCAATGCACGCACAAACAAAACGATGGCAATGATAAGTGCCACCAGCAGCCACAGTCCCCCTTGACGCATGAAGTCGGAAAATGCAATCAGTATGCGAGTGAGGATGGGCAATTCGGCTTTCGCATTTTCAAACTGCTTGACGATCTTGGGCACTACATAGGTGAGCAGTAACATCACGATGCCAGCGCAGACCACGAACAGCAATGCGGGATAGAGCAGGGCATTGATGGTGCGGCTACGCAGTTGTTCGCGCGATTCGGTGTAATCTGCCAAGCGCTCTAGCACAGTATCCAGATGTCCCGACTGCTCACCTGCGGCAACTGTAGCGCGATAGATTTCAGGGAATGATCCGGGAAAATCGGCAAGACCGACTGCAATCGGGTGACCTTCCATCACTTTCGAACGCACGCCCATGATGATGCTGCGAATCCGTGGCTTTTCAGTTTGTTCTGAAACGGCCAACAAGGCTTCATCGAGCGGCAAGCCTGAGTGAACCAGTGTCGCCAACTGCCGGGTTACCAGTGCCAGATCGTAAGCACTCATGCTGCGATTTTGCAAAAACGAAAAACGTTCGCCACGGACACGGATTTCCTGCTGTCGGACTTCTTCTACTTCTACCGGCAGCAAATTTTGTTCGCGTAGTAATTGACGAACCTGCTTTGCGGTGTCGCCTTCCAGCAAGCCTTTACGTTGCTGGCCGGATGGATCAATCGCAATGTATTGAAACGCGCCCATTCAATTAATCTTCGCGCGTGACGCGTAACACTTCTTCAATTGTGGTGATGCCAGCAAGGATGCGTGCTCGGCCATCATCGCGAATGCTGGGCGTCAAGGTACGTGCATAACGTTCAAGTTCATGTTCACCGGCGCCGTCGTGAATCATTGAACGCATGGTGTCATCGACGGGTACAAACTCGTAGATACCAGTACGGCCTTTGAACCCTAGCGCGGAATCTGTACGTGGGCGATACAAAGTAGGTGAGGGCATATGATCAGGAATATTGAGCAGCTTGCGCTCGTAGTCGCTGGCAATGTACGCCTCGCGCATTTCTGGATTGATCACTCGAACCAGTCGTTGCGCAAGTACACCCAGCAAGCTGGATGACAATAGAAAAGGTTCAATACCCATATCGCGCAAGCGCGTCACGGCACCCACAGCTGTGTTGGTGTGCAATGTTGATAACACCAAGTGACCCGTGAGCGAGGCCTGCACGGCGATCTGAGCGGTTTCAAGGTCACGAATTTCGCCGACCATTACGACGTCAGGATCCTGACGCAGAATGGCACGCAGGCCGCGCGCAAACGTCATTTCAACTTTGGTATTCACCTGGGTTTGACCAATGCCATCAATGTAGTACTCGATGGGATCTTCCACGGTCATGATGTTGCGCGTGTTGTCGTTGATGCGCTCCAGTGATGCGTACAGCGTTGTGGTTTTACCCGAGCCAGTTGGACCGGTCACCAGCACGATGCCGTGCGGGCGATGAATCATATTGTCGATCAATGACTCCGTGGCAGAAGGCATGCCCAACGCAGTGAGATCGAGGCGCCCAGCCTGCTTGTCGAGCAGACGCAATACAACGCGTTCACCATGTCCTGCTGGAATGGTGGAGACACGAACATCAACGGCACGACCGGCAACGCGCAATGAGATACGACCGTCTTGAGGGACGCGCTTTTCCGCAATATCGAGTTTCGACATGATCTTGATGCGCGACACGACCAGCGTAGCGACGGCGCGTTTTGACTGCAGGACTTCACGCAGCACACCATCGACACGAAAGCGTACTACCAGGCGATTTTCGAAAGGTTCGATGTGAATATCCGACGCATTTTCTTTTACTGCCTGCGTCAGCACGGCATTGATGAGTTTAATGATCGGCGCATGATCATCACTTTCAAGAAGATCGCTGGGCTCAGGTAAATCTTCTGCCAGATGTGTCAGATCAGTATTGTCCTCCAGGCCACCCATGGCCTGCATGGTGTTATTGCCCGCTTCATAAGCACTACGCAGCTGTTGATCAAACGCTTCGCTATCAATACGACTCAATTCGAGCGGCATTCCAACAACACGGCGTACTTCAGCCAGCGCCGACACGCTGACATCATGTCGCGCAACGACAAAGGCTCTGCCATTCAGCGAGCCTTGCACCAGTACACCATGTCGTTTAGCGAACGCGAAGTTCAACACCGGTTGTGACGGCGTTGTGCTCTCTGCTTCGATGCCTGGGTCAACCTGCGCGTTCATGTGAGTTATTGCTTTGCAGGTGAGGGCGTCTCGGTAGATGCATCCGGCAATTTCTGAGGCACCGGTTCTTTCAGTTCCTGTTTTGCGGAAGGCCGACGTAAATCGATTGGTGGTGTTTCCAGTATTGGCAACACGGGTTGACGTTCATCAGGCTGCAACGGAACCTTACCGCTATTTTGATCCAGTTGCAGATTGCGCATGAAATTGTACTTGGAGTTGGTTTCAATCGCAGTCTGCGTTTCATCGCGCAGAATGGTTGGTTTGATAAACACCATCAAATTGTTTTTCCGTTTCTCGGAGTTGCGTGACTTGAATAGGTTTCCAATGATGGGTATGGAACCCAGTATGGGAACGTGTGAATCGCCATGGGTGATACTGTCTTCAAGCAAGCCCCCAATAACGATGATGCCACCATCTTCCACCATTACTTTGGTCTTGATTTCGCGCTTGTTTACAATCTTGCTGCCGACATCACCAGTTTCTTGCGATAGCGTTGAGGCATCCTGATCAATGGTCAGAATCAACGAGTCGCTTTTGCTAATCTTCGGTGTGATTTTAAGTTTGGTACCGACGTCCTGACGTTGTACTGTCTGGAAGGGATTTACAAATGAACTGCTGCCGCCACCATTATTACTTCCAGCACCGCCAGTGCCTGAGAACTGTCCAGTCAGGAACGGGACTTCCTGCGATACATTGATGGTTGCTTCTTCGTTATCGAGCATGACCACCGATGGAGTTGACACGATATTGCTGCCACCGTTTTCGCGTAATGCGTGCAGGATAGCTGCAAAGCTGACGCCACCATCGACCAGCCGACCGATGCCAATGGTGGTACCGCTCGGAACCTCGGGTGCGCCACTCAATGCCCCGGAAATCAATTTAGTGATAGGCGTGCTGCCGCCACTGAATACGGCAGCTGGAACATTCGTATCGCCTTTGCCATACAACGCCCAGTTAACGCCAAGGTCCGCTGACTTCTTCATATCAACTTCTGCAACGATGGCTTCGATATGAACTTGCAGACGACGGATGTCCAGCTTGTCGACAATGGCCATGATCTGCTGCATCACCTTGGGCGGTGCAGAAACGATTAACGCATTGGTACCTTTGTCTGCCCAAATGGATGCAGATGTGCTTGAAGTGCTTGTTGGTGTTGGTGCGCCCCCCGGCGCAGCACTGGCAGTCGTTGCCTGCGTAATGCTCTGTATCTGTTCTTTCAGTTTCTTTGCCATGTCCTCTGCATCGGCATACTGCAGATACCTGACCTGTGTATTACCACCGCTTTGCAATGGCGTATCAAGATAGGCAATTAAAGTCTTGATACGTAGGCGCGCGGTTTTATCACCGCTGATCAGAATGCTGTTGGTGCGATCATCAGAGACGATCTTGACGTTCTGGCCGCCTTCCACTTGTTGTGCTGCAGCGCCTGAGTTCAACGAGTTAACAACCTTGACGATTTCTGCAGCGGTAGCGTTCTGCATCTGAATGACTTCGATCTCATCATCGCTGGCACGATCAATTCTCTCGATGATACGCATCAGGCGATTCACGTTGTTCGCGTGGTCGGTGATGATCAGCATATTTGATGACGCATAAGCAGCCAGTTGTCCATTTTGTCCAATCAATGGACGCAAGAAAGGCACCAGTTGTGATGAGCTGACGTTGTGTACTGCAATGATCTGAGTAACCAACTCATCAGAAGAGCCGCTGACAGTACCAGGCAAATCGTTGGCGGGTGAGGTGCGCGTATTTTGCTCGGGGACAATCTTGATGATGTTGCCCGAAGGAACGGCAATGTAACCATGCACCTGCAGTATCGATAGATAGGCTTCATAGAAAGCTTGCGGTGACATCGGTGTTGTCGACAACATGGTCACCTGCGCTTTCACGCGCGGATCAATGATAAAGGTCTTGCCGGTTACTGCTGCGACGGCTTCAGTGATCTGGCCAAGATCTGCATCCTTGTAGTTGGGCGTAATGGTCGCACGCGAATTGGGTTGCTGAACTTGTGCCGCAACACCAGTCACACACATGGCGAACATGCACGCAATCACAGCGTTACGAACTTTGGCGAAGTATTTAGTCAAGGATGGGGCGCGTCGTAAGGAGAAAGCGGTCATGCTAATGAACATTCCTGATTGAGAGCAATTTATTTGTCGTTAATGCTCTGTTAGATGATTTTCTATTCCGTGCTTGGACCGGGCATCGGCGGAGTTCGGCGCATTCTGTCGCGCGACATGCCGGGCTCGCCAGGGGGTTCTGCATTGGCGTTGTCGTCTGGCAATGAAATCTGGGTTACATCCAGATTCAACTGCATTGGTGCGCCATTGCGCTCCACACCCACAACCACACTGGTACTGGAGCTTAGCAATCCAAGGATGTCATTGGCAGCGCCTGCATCATTCAACGCCATGCCGTTAACAGCCGTGATCAAATCACCTGGTTGCAAACCGAGCCGGGCAAATTGCGCGCGATCTCGGCCTGGGTACACACGAAAGCCTTTCTGTGCTCCGTTGGAGAATACTGGTTGGACTCGCAATATTTGTGACAACGCAGAAGGATTATTCGTCGCCATGCGACGAATGTTTTCGCTGAGCTGAGCGCCGGGATTGACGGCAGGGCGATTGACTGATGGCATGCCGGTGCTCGGACCATGTGGCAATGAAAGTGTCTCCAGTGTGCCCGCTCGATCGATGATCACGCGGTCGGCATAAACGGAATGCAAACGAATCCCGCCGTTGATCATGCCGCCCACTTTGTAAAACTTGGCATTCGAAGCGTTCTCACCCACGATGGCATAGCCCGCCTGCGGATCGCTGAAGGCAATGGTACCAGCCAGCACCAGACTGATAGATGTTTGTGGCAGATTGCCCGGGTCCGCTTCCGGTGCTGCGGTTTCGATACCAAACAGATGAGCATCGGCGATAGCTTGCGTGTTAATTGATTGACGATTTGGTGATGTAACGGGCTGTACCATCACAGGCACGGGTGTCGCGTTATTCGATGGTTTAAAGATCATCCACGTCAGTTGTGCCAGCTGCCATGCTATGACTATCACCGCCAGTAACAGGATGACTGGCTGTAATCGTTTGGTGATAAGCCCAAGCCACTGTTCGCGATTGAACGCGCGCAGCTCGGCGAGTGACACATTCAGGTTAGGCAGGGAGCTCATCTTCAAAATTCTAGGTTGTGCTTGCGACAAGAGCCCCTGTTAGTCGGGGAAATCATCATGGAGAGTTAGGGCATTAACCAATTCGTTATTCTGTAAACGAATTGTTTCAATTAACAGGCCGGTAAGCAAGCAAGGATTTGACGCAGCGCTCGTTCCGGGATGTGCAAAATCTGCTGTGATTCAGGAAAATACAAATTAAGAAACTGTCAGGCCATGCCGTTAGAGGGTACGCAGGGTCATGAAAATCGCATCGATTTGCCGTTCTACTTGGCGCTCGGTCAGCCCAACGCCGGGTTTTGTGACAAAAGGCTTGTTTTCACGCCAGGACATACCTATATAGGTTACCCAGTGAAACAGTTTTGACACGTGACTGGCAAAAGACGATGAGTGATTTTGATCCGCAACAGGAACATGGTTTGGTGGTGGAGGAGGCGAAGCCGAAGCTGAAGCGGCCACCGCAATACCAAGTGTTGTTGCTGAATGACGACTATACGCCGATGGAATTTGTGGTCGAAGTCCTGGAACGTGTATTTGGTATGGACCGTTCACTGGCGACAAGGGTTATGCTTGAAGTGCATACCAAAGGTCGTGGAGTTTGTGGCGTATTCACGTACGAGATTGCAGAGACAAAGGTGGCGCAAGTCACCAGTTTCGCAAGACAGCAGCAGCATCCCTTGCTGTGCACCATGGAAGAAGTTTGAGGTAGTCGAGTTACGATTTAATTGAGGGCGCGAGAGTGTTAAGTAGCGAACTAGAGTTATGTTTGAACGAGGCCTTCCAGTCAGCCCGTGAAGCACGACATGAGTTCATGACGGTGGAGCACTTGTTGCTCGCGATCATCGACACTCCAAAAGTGCGTGAAGTGTTGCGTGCCTGTGGCGCAGACATG
>DATAHE010000544.1:0-8023 GCA_036263355.1 Steroidobacteraceae bacterium
CTTCAGCTGCTCATCTGTTTTCCAAGTCTTCAACAATGTGTAGCCATCCATGACAGGCATCAGCAAGTCAGATATGACTAATTGTGGCAACTGCTGATGAGCTTTTTGCAGAGCCTCGATGCCATTCTGTGCTTCATCGATTTGCCAGCCATGCGCTGCAAGCAACACCCTGAGCACGTACAAGTTCTCCACATGATCATCAACGATGAGTACTCGTGGCATGGTGCGACCTGTCAACTCGGCTTCGTCAGGTAACTTTCGATATCGGCAATGAAAGTCTCAGGATTGATGGGCTTTTCCAGATACCCGTCGCATCCTGCAGCAAGCGCTTTCTCGCGATCACCCAGCATGGCATATGAAGTGACCGCGATAATCGGCACCCCGTTTAGTTGCGGATTAAGGCGCAATGCCTGCGCCACCGCATAACCATCCATGCCTGGCAATTGGATATCCAGCAAAATGAAACGTGCTTGAAGCGTTTTGGCTAGTTCGATTCCGGAAGGCCCATCCATTGCGGGCACTACCTTATAACCCTGCTTTTCCAGCAAAAAGGTGGCGAGATAAAGATTCTGTCCATTGTCTTCGATAATTAAGACGGTACTTGTCATGACTGGCCCTCTGCACGCAAAGGTAACACAACAGCAAACGTACTACCGGCACCCCACGTGCTTTTTACTTCAATGTGTCCACCCAGCAACTCGGCCAGCTTCTGGCAAATTGCCAGACCCAAACCTGTGCCTTCATGTTTGCGTGTCAGACCGGAATCAATCTGCTGAAAGGGTTTGAACAATGTTCCAATATCCTGTTCTTTGATACCTATTCCCGAATCGATAATTGAAATGCGCAACTGATTGTCCTTTGCATCTATTACTACCCGTACAAAGCCTTGCTCAGTGAACTTGACTGCATTGTTGAGCAGGTTGATCAATATCTGCTCGACGCGCCGCTGATCGCTGCGCCAATGGTTAACAGGTGTTTGATAAAACACATCCAGTGTCAGCGACTTCTTGTCGGCCATGGGCTTGACGATATTCACAGCTTTGTTGATCGCTTCCGGCAAGACAAATGACTGACATGCGACTTCCAGCTGCCCTGCTTCTATCTTGGAGATATCAAGCACATCATTGATTAAATCCAGCAGATGTCTGGCGCTACCGCGCACCATTCCCAGTTGTTTGGCCTGCTCATCATTTAATGGACCTGCGAGTCCCTGCACCAGGATGCCAGTAAAACCGATGATGGAATTAAGCGGAGTGCGTAGCTCATGCGACATCGTCGCCAGGAATGCCGACTTGATTCTATCTGCCGCTTCTGCACGATCACGCGCCACGGCAAGTTCTGCCGTGCGCTCATTGACGCGCCGTTCAAGTTCTTCGGCATGCCGCTGCAATTCCTCGTTAAGTTTTTTGACCTGCTCTTCGCTGTGCTTGCGCGCAGTGATGTCGGTACCGATACTCAATATCTCTATCACGTCACCGTGTGCATCCATCACCACTTTGTTGGTCCAGGAAATCCAGACCATATCGCCATTACGCAGCATGTTCTCATTGATGTTTTGCTCGAATGCCGCAGGATCTGCGCAGATTCTCTGCATCAAATCGCGCAGATCGCGTCCACCACTTTCCGTATAGGGCACAATGGTGCCGATCACATGCTTGTGAAGCAGCTCTTCCACTGTAAAATCGAAGAATTTCAATCCATATTCGTTGACAAAAGTGATGATGCCTTCGGCGTTCCAGCGCAGAATGATGCTATTGGCCAGTTCCACCAGCTCGCGATACTTCTGTTCACTTTCGCGCAATGCAAGCTCTGTCCGACGTTGCTCAGTAATGTCGCGTACCACCTCGATGGCGCCCGTGCACTTACCCGCTTGATTGAACAACGGCGCCGCAATTCCTCGCAGGTGTGCGCCTTTGCCTCCGTAGAGATGCGGCGCAAACGTTTCACCAATGATCGCGCCATTTTGGTGTTCAACGTATTTGTAGGTAGTTTCCAGCTCTACTGAAGGCTGTAACAATAGATCAATCAGAATGGGACGTGGCGCACCAAAGAAAGGTTGTCCATAAGCATGGTTGCCGCGACCAATCAGTGCTTCTTTCTTTACGCCTGTCAATATCTCGCAAGCGCGATTCCACGCTACCACGCACTTGTTCTCATCAATAACAAAAGTGGCATCGGGAAGAAATTCAATGATGTCCGCAAGACGTTGTTCGATTTCCTGATGCCTGATCTCGACTTGCTTTCGCTCCGTCACATCGGTCGCTACTCCATTCCACAGCACGCGCCCATCTTCGCCACGCTGCGGACGTGAGCATAGATTCATCCAGCGCTGCTTGCCGTCGTTGCAGCCCGCACAGACTTCAATACTGAAATCGCTGAATGCCTGTCGACTGGCTGATTCCGCATGCTGTAGTGCTGGCAACATGTCGGGACTTATTTGATCGAGCAATACCCTCGCATTATTTAATATGGCATCTACAGTGATGCCATGCAGGCGTTCCACACCGCTGCTGATATACAGAAACTTTTGTGTTCCGTCGGGAAGCTGGGTGTATTGATAGACATAGCTGTCTGGAAGACCATCAACAAGCAATCGTAATCTGGCTTCGCTTTCATGTAATGATTGTTGCTCAACCAAATATCTTCGCCAAGCTCTGCGTATCGTGTAGCCAAGAAATGCCGCACTGAGCACGGCAAAAAGCAGACCCTGATAGAACCCAAGCCAGTTGTTATGCTCGTGAGCGCGAAACAACCACATCGACAACAGCAACCACACACATGCAAACACCATATAAGGCAGCATGACCGCTGCAACCATTCTTGTTGCATTCGCAGTGAACGCGATTTGTTTCGATTCCATCGCTAACCGCCAGATTGAATAGTATTCTTAACAAACGTATGGCGAATCCGGTAGCTTACAGCGTCATCAATTTACTCTTCGCACGCATAAACTGAATTCCTCGCAAAGCAGCTACGTTTCAAGTTAACGCGCTTCAAACGCACCGCCAACAATCGATGCGATACGCCCTTTGCGCAGCAACAACGTACGCAGATATTCTTGCTTGCCGATGATCATCATGCGCCGTTGCTTGTCATCCGCCACGAGCTTCGGACCTTCAACAGCATCAGTTAGCTGATCAAGCTCGGTCCATGTCTTTTCAATCGCATCACGAATGCGGATGATGTGGATATCGCGCTGTACCCCCTTACTCGCATGCGCTTCATTCCAGTTGTTCTCAACCCACAGTGGCTCGTACGATACTTCTCCGAGAATCAGATCGGGAGTGCCATCAGGATTGCGAACCTTCGACAAAGTAAACTGTAGTGCGATCTCATCGCGGTTATCGCCTCCCCCAATCGGAAACAGGTCGGCGCGATATTGCCTATCCTGATTGCTGATGAAATTGCCGAGCGAGTAAATCACCAGACCAACGCGCTTGTTACCCCGCTCATCAACAGCATCAATAATCTCTGCAGGCTGCAATACATGTGGGTGATGTCCCAGCACCACATCGGCACCGCCTGCGATTAGCGCGCTAGCAATCTTTTGTTGACGTTGATTAGGTTGATGATGGTATTCATCGCCCCAATGAATGCTGACGACAACGGCATCCGCCTGCTGCCGCGCCACCTTGATGGACGCCAGCGCGGAATCAAGTTCTAACCTTCTTACCCATGGTTCATCAGATTTGTTGTTGAGATCAATATTGAAGATGTCAGTAAAGCCGATGAACGCCACCTTGACTCCGTTACGTTCGATTATTTTTGTCTGCTCTGCAGCGTCCTGGTTTTCGCCAGTACCGATAGTAGTAAGCTGCGCATCGTTCAGTCGATTCACTGTTTCCTTGACACCTTTGATGCCTTGATCAAATGCATGATTGTTCGCTGTTGAAAGTATTGTCCATCCATCGGCTTTTAATACTGGCGGCAATGTTGCTGGTGAGTTGAACATGAACGGCTTGGCTTTCTTGCCGGTATCTGGTGCGACGGGCGTTTCAAGATTGCCGAATACCACATCGACATTCTTGAACAGTGGCTGAACGTCAGCCCAAAGGCTATCGAAGCCATTGTGGTTGTCAGCCGATTGAACCACGTCGGTATGCATCATGATGTCACCCACTGCCACGATCCTGACTTCGCCCAGAACGGTGGGCAGATGAGAGGCAATGGAAGTGCGATGAGTGATTTCGCTCTTTATTGTTGATGAAGCAGTGACGGACGAAACTGCTCTTGATGATGCGGGCGGTGTTTCAGTCCTGGTGGTGGTAGCGCAGGAAGACAGAAGGACGATGCCAAACGCAAGTGCAAAGCAGCGGAAGCAAGTTCGCATCATGATTAACAGCAACCTGGGATTTGAAAAGGCAAGTCGAGACTAATCTGAGGTAAGCGGCCTGAGGTGAGACGAACTCACCAGCTCATCATAGCCTCAATACCATTGATATTAGGCGAGCGAAAGCGTCGTATGAAAGCCTATTTTCCCTGCAATGGCGTTGAATCAAAGTATTGCTTGATTTCACCGTTCTCGATACGTTCCTTGTACTTGTCTTTGAATAGCTGCCGCACGACATTGCGCCAGAAGGCAACCGCGCCCTTGTTGGCGTGAGTTTCTGTGACTTCCCACTTGCCAGCGAAGCGCTTGAAGATCAGCGTTACGGCGTCGCGGCCAACGCCCAGACGGCGCTGGTGACCGGCAATAAAAAACTCTGCCATGTGAAAATCGAGCTGCGCGCGAGGCGAAGGTAATGGTCGGTTGACCACGGCAAAACCCGCAGGCTTCTCATCTTTGAGGATCAACAATGGGTAAGCGCGATCATCACGGAACCAGCGCGCCAGCATGTCGGGTTCACGATCGCCATATTCGCCGTTAACGGGGAAGATGCTGGTGTTAGATCCAACATCAGACAGGTCTTCCAGATAGTCTGGAAAAACGCTCTCGATCCAGCGACGACCCTCCGGGAAATGTCGTGCATCACGTAAACTGACTGCCACAGAACCCCCCGATGTTGCTCCAGTATTACTTTGAGCCTAAATTAGCGCGGGTTCACACACTTTGTTGATACCCGGTTCACTGTTAGCGACCTTTGAGCGTTCGGCTTAGTCAGTCGCACCAAGAAAGCAGAATCGTTAAAGCAGAAAGGCGGATGGACTTGCGCCCATCCGCCCTTCTTAACCTATACACCAGGCCAAGCCTGGCGATCGATTACTTCGCAGCAGGAGCAGCTTCGGAAGCAGCAGAAGAAGCGGCTTCGGTGGCAGCAGGAGCTGGAGCTTCAGCAGGAGCAGAAGAAGCAGCTTCGGCGGCAGCAGGAGCTGGAGCAGGAGCAGCAGCTTGTTCCTTAGGAGCGCAAGCAGCCAGAGTGATGGAAGCAATCAGAGCAGCAAGAGCAATCGTGGTCTTCATGTTAGGTACCCATTGTGTGAATGTTATCGAAGCGTGACCCGATGATCTTGCGATCCCAGCATCACGTCGCCGGAGATTGTAGAGAGTTTTCTTTGACTTTGAACAGAGTTTGTTATGTCGAGAAACAGCCCGCTTCGGAAAAGGTACATGGCAGCGTCCAAACGTTAACGGAATATTTACAACTCAGTGGCAAATTCATTGGCAAGGGCAGCTCCTGACCCGAATCGTTAAGCCCATTAAATTGCATAACCCTGTTATCGGTAACCTCAGGCGCGGTTTTAAGGTCGGAACCCATGCTATGCTTTGCGGCGTTTGGCGCTCGGAACCGCCGGGATCTGGCATCAAATCATGTGTCGTAGCGTGAGAGGGTAAGGCGCACGGCAGCTGGGGTGGATATCTATCAACGCTTAGTAAAACCAAGAATCAATCATGAATACTCAGGCATCAGAAAAACTGTCGGTTGTTGAAAAAATCGGGTACAGCCTTGGCGATCTTGCGGCCAACCTGATTTTCCAGACCTTGGTCACTTTTTTGTCTTATTTCTACACTGATATCTACGGTGTTCCGGCAGCGTCGGCCGCGTTCATCATCGGTACGGTAGGCATGGTCGGTGCCTTCGGCTTCACTCCGCTGATGGGCATCATTGCCGATCGCACCAATACTCGTTGGGGCAAGTTCCGTCCGTGGGTGTTGTGGACGTCCATTCCATTCGGCGTGATTGCCCTTTTAACTTTTTCAACGCCCAATCTTTCTGTTGATCAAAAGGTCACCTACGCCCTGATCACCTATACCGCTTTGCTGGCGGTCTATGCCGCCAACAATCTGCCCTATGCGGCACTAAGTGGTGTATTGACCAGCAACATGGAAGAACGCAACAGTCTGTCGGCGTACCGCTTTGTGGCGGTCATGTTTGCGCAGTTCGTCATCCAGGTATTGCTGCTACCTCTCATGTTGATTCTGGGTCATGGCGATAAGGCGGTTGGCTTCAAGAACACGATGATGCTGTTCTCCATCGCCGGTGTAATCTGCTTCATCATTACTTTCTTGACCACCAGGGAGCGTGTAACCCCCATTGCGGAAAAGAAGAATGGCGTACTGCAAGACTTGGCTGATTTAGGCAAAAACCTCCCATGGATCATTATGCTGGTGGTGACAGTGCTGGTATTCGTTACGCTGGCATTGAAGGGCGGCATGTACATCTATTACTTCAAGTACTACTTGAACGAGGCTGCGCTTGCTTCCTTCCTCGATAGCGTCGGTTTTAACTCGTTTATCGCTGGTCTCAACAGCACGCTGACCAACATTGGTCTGACGGAGTTTCAATGGCCCAAGGATGCGCCCACTTCTGCGAACAGTTTATTCAATGCCTGCGGCATCATCATGATGATTATCGGCATTGGCTTCTCCAAGAAGCTGGCGGATAAGTACGGCAAGCGCAATGTGTACGGTATTTCGCTGTTCATTTCGACACTGTTCATACTGGCACTAGACTTCTTTCCAGCAGACACCATCGGCATGGTGTTCTTATCGCAGATACTTCATGGCTTCTTCTATGGTATCGGTATCCCGATTCTGTGGGCGATGATCGCTGACGTTGCTGACTATTCGGAGTGGAAGAACAATCGTCGAGCCACGGCCATTATTTTCTCCGCCATGTTGATTGGCCTGAAGGCTGGGCTGACATGGGGCGGTGCGATTGGTGCAGGCATACTCGCGCACTATGGTTACGATGCTTCTTTGACAGCACAAAACGCCGCAACCTCCGAAGGGATCAAGGCTGGTGTGAGCATATATGCATCCATCCCCTTCTTTCTTTCCTGTGGCCTGTTGTTCTTCTACAGCATCAACAAGCCCATGGAATCAAAAATCGAAACGGAATTGAACGAACGTCGCAAAGCTGCTGGCAAGTAATTTAACGATTAAGAGTGTTTGATCATGTCAGATGAAAATGATTATTCAGCAATGAAGGCGAAAGCCATTTCGCAGCCATTGGTAGAACACATTTACACAGCGGACCCTTCGGCACATGTCTGGGATGGAAAGATCTATATCTATCCCTCGCATGATATTGATGCCGGTATTCCATTCGATGACGATGGCAGTCATTTTGATATGCGCGACTATCATGTGTTGTCGATGGATTCGCCCACCAGCAAGGCGGTGGATCATGGCAATGCATTGGACATCAAAGACGTCGCATGGGCAGAGCGTCAGATGTGGGCTCCAGATGCGGCGCGCAAGAATGGTAAGTACTATTTGTATTTCCCTGCTAAGCGCAAAGACGGGATTTTCCAGATTGGTGTTGCGGTAGGTAATTCACCCACCGGCCCATTCAAACCTGAGGCTGAAGCTATCAAAGGCAGTTACAGCATCGATCCAGCAGTGCTGGAAGATGATGACGGCAGCTTCTACATGTACTTTGGCGGGCTATGGGGCGGCCAGTTACAGAAATACCGCAATAACGTTTACAACAAGGACTACAAGGAGCCGGCTGACTATGAGCCCGCGTTGGGCCCTCGTATCGCCAAGCTCAGCAATGACATGTTGCAGTTTGCAGAGACGCCCCGTGAAATCACGATTCTGGACGAGGAAGGCAATCCGTTAGTTGCGTCGGACTATAGT
>DATAHE010000545.1:0-4170 GCA_036263355.1 Steroidobacteraceae bacterium
ACGTCATATCCGCGCAGGCGGATATCCAGTAAAAATCCATTTATGGTGACCACTAGTCTGTCAATGTGGGAAGCATTCATTAGAATTTCAATGAACCCCTCGTCCTTCGACAAGCTCAGGATGAACGGAGCTCGGGGTGAGCGTTTCTTACTGGATTCCCGCCTGCGCGGGAATGACGCAGCGATGTAGGCTGGTGATGAAGCGAAGCGGAATCCCAGCTTGTATATGGATTGAAAATGCTGGGATTCGCATCCCAGCCTACAATTCGCCTTCTGATCGAACAATGAGTAAGGTATTTCTCTATGTCTCAATTCAATCAATCTGTCAAAGCATTACTCGTTGATCACGAAGCCTTGATCACACGCAAGAATGTGCAGATGAAAAGTGGCAATGGCATCTACACGCGCTATCAATATCCCATCCTTACTGCTGAGCATGCGCCGATCTTCTGGCGCTACGACCTCAATGAAAAAACCAATCCGTACTTGATGGAACGGCAAGGTATCAACGCCACATTTAACTCAGGTGCGCTGTACTGGAAAGGAAAATATTTACTCGCCGTACGTACCGAAGGTGTGGATCGCAAATCATTCTTTGCAATTGCTGAAAGCCCCAACGGTATCGACAACTTCCGTTTCTGGGATTATCCCGTGACCATGCCGGAGACAGATCGCCCTGATACCAACGTGTATGACATGCGTCTGACCGCTCATGAAGATGGCTGGATTTACGGCTTGTTCTGCACGGAACGCAAGGATATGAATCAACCCAATGACATATCCGCAGCAGAGGCCCAGTGCGGAATTGCGCGTACTAAAAATTTGATCAAGTGGGAACGATTGCCCGATCTCGTTACGCATTCGGGTCAACAACGTAATGTGGTGCTGCATCCTGAATTCATTGATGGCAAGTATGGTTTGTACACTCGACCGCAGGATGGCTTTATCAGTGTGGGTTCGGGTGGTGGGATTGGCTGGGGACTGGCTGATGACATGACGCGCGCAGAGATCAAATCAGAAGTCATTGTCGATGGCAAGGTGTATCACACCATCAAGGAAGTAAAGAATGGCCAGGGCCCAGCGCCGATCAAAACTCCGGAAGGCTGGTTGCATCTTGCACATGGCGTGCGCAATACCGCCGCAGGCTTGCGTTATGTGCTGTACATGTTCATGACAGAGTTAAAGCGACCGTGGGTGGTGACACATCGGCCGGCGGGTCACTTCATTGCACCGCATGGCGATGAACGGGTTGGTGATGTCTCCAATGTCACCTTCGCCAACGGCTGGATAGTTAACGAAAAGAACGAAGTGTTCATTTATTACGCGTCTTCCGATACGCGCATGCACGTGGCCACTTCCACCGTTGAGAAACTAATCGACTATTGCAAGCACACACCTGAGGACGAGCTGCGTTCTGCCACCTCTGTACAAGCCCGCAACAAGCTTATTAGCGCTAACTTGCAGATCTTGCAAAACATAAAATAGCTCCGCTCCGGCCAGCATTATTGCGTCGATCCCCGCAATGCGTTACAACGCTGCGGGGGATTAATCCTGCAAAACCATCATCAGTTTGCTCCATGTCCGTTACCTTGTAACCGGCATCCGTCACGAGCGAATTAGAGTGGAAGCTTGAATAAACAAGAACTGAAGGTATACGCATGCAAACAGCCGTTTCCTACAAACACCCGCTGACGTGGGTGCCGTCCGGTTACTTCACGATGGCGCTGACTTATAACTTGCTGACAGCGGCCACGGTGATCCTGTTCAACAACCTCGGTATGGATAATGGCAAGGCTGCCGCGTATGCCAGCATGCTGGGCATTGCGTACACCATCAAGCCACTATTCGCTGCATTTCTGGAAATGTACAAGTCGAAGAAGTTCTTTGTGCTTGCGACGCAGATTATTCAGGGTGTTGGGTATCTGGCTATCGCGGCCATCATGCACCTGCCTAATTACATCACCTTGATGATGGGCCTGTTCTGGATACTCTCGTTCATTGGTTCGACGCAGGACATTACCTCTGATGGTGTGTATGTCACGTCACTCGATTCAAAGGCACAGGCACAGTTCTGTGGTGTGCAAAGCTTTAGCTGGAATCTCGGCAAGCTATTTATGATGAGTGTAGTTGTTGCGTCCACTGGCTACCTGCACGAATACGTTTTCAAACATGACCCGCATGCAACGGGTGATCAATGGGTTGATTCGTGGCAGGTCATCTTCGCTGCTATCGGTGTGTTCATGTTTATCGCGGCAATCTGGCACTGGAAATTTATGCCAGAGGGTTCGCGTGCTGAGCATGCACCTACCAACGCAAAAGAAGCGGCCAATACATTGGTTGAGGCCTTTGTGTCTTTCTTCCAGAAGAAAGGCATCTGGCTGATGATTGGTTTTGCATTGCTGTTCCGCGTTAGCTATGGCTTTCTGCTGGCACCCAGCATGTTGTTCATGAAGGATGCTGCTGCTGCCGGTGGACTATCACTAACCAATCAGGAATTCGGCTTGCTATACGGAACGTTTGGGCTCGCTGCAAATATTGTGGGCTCTTTAATCGGTGGATTTTACATTGCGAAGGTGGGATTAAAGAAAGCGCTGTTCCCACTATGCTGCTGCGTCAACATACCCAACATCACCTTCCTGTTGTTGGCCATCTATAAACCAACCGACTATGCAATCATCAGTGCAGGCGTTGTTGCTGAACAATTGTTCTTCGGCATTGGCTCCGTGGGTTTCATGATCTACTTGATGCAACAGATGGCGCCGGGCAAATTCACTACCGCGCACTATGCGTTTGGTACAGGGTTGATGGCGCTGTGCATGATTCTCACCGGCATGGTCAGCGGTTATATGCAGGAGAAGATGGGCTACGTGGGATACTTTGTATTCGTGATGATTGCGACCATTCCGTCGTTCATCATCTGCTGGCTCGCACCATTTCACGTGAAGCATGATCACGAAGCGGATGCGAAAGCGTAACAATCAATTTTCTCAGATGATCATAAAAAAGCGGCGAATTTCGCCGCTTTTTTGTTTTCATACGTTATCGCTATTTCAAGCCTTTCCGACAAGCAAGGGCGAAGTGGAGGAAACATCTTCACGTCGATGTCGTGCCTGTCGTTTGGCATTGCTGTTAGATGCCGCTATTGCCATCGGACCAAATGATTGATTAATAAACTTAGGCGAACCACGTGCGCCTGATTCATAGTAATCACGTGTCAAAGTATCTCTCGCAGTCTCTATATCGACGTTGAACAACGTAGTGATGCCGTCGAAGACGGCGTTGTATAGACGATCTAACGCCAGGCGATGAGTCTGGCCAGTCGTTTCAAACAGCCAATCGCTGAATGTTAAAAAGCGGGAAAAGGGTGAGTCACCCAACAACAAAGGACGCGTGCGCACGAAGCGGCCTGAGTTATTAATCATGTCCCAGTAACGGGCGAAGCGATTCAGGCGTTGCATGGTGGAAAAATCAATATCCATGTTCGACAAGATGTTGTACGGCGGTTGCGGGTTGTAACGCATGTCGAAAGCTTCGGTATGTCTGGCGATCGGCGTGCCCCGCAAACGTTTGAGAATGCCTACCTGAATCTCATGCGGGTTCAGTTTCACCAATCGATCAAAGCCATTCGTAAAACTTTCTACCGTTTCGCCGGGCAAACCAATAATCAAATCAGCATGCAAGTGCGCTTGCGTATGTTCACGCAACCAACGCAGGTTCTCTGCTGTTTGTGCATCGTCCTGCTTACGCGAGATATTCTTTTGCACTTCTGCATTCAAGCTCTGAATGCCAATTTCGAATTGCAACGAAGCGGGCGGAAATTTGGTAATCGATTCTTTCAGCGCGTCGGGCAGATGATCAGGAATTAATTCGAAGTGAATAAACAATCCTTCGGTCATTCGCTCCAGAAAGAAATCCAGAATACGTTTGCTGGCCTTGATATTGAGATTGAAAGTACGATCAACAAATTTGAAGTGTCTTACGCCACGTTCGTAGAGTTTGTGCAGTTCACCTAGAAATCGTTCCAATTGAAATGGCCACGCGGTTTTGTCCAATGACGACAAGCAGAACTCACATTTGAACGGGCAACCACGTGATGCTTCTACATAAATCAATCGATTCGAGATATCCGCGTCCGTGTATTCATGATACGGCAGCACCACATCATCCATCT
>DATAHE010000546.1:0-11702 GCA_036263355.1 Steroidobacteraceae bacterium
GTCTGGTTGTCGATCTCAGTATTTCCGGCGCACGCTTGGCCATTGCACGTGATAACGAATTGTCGTTGGGTCAGCAGATTGAGTTGTCAGTGAAGCCTCGTGTGCTCGATCAGGATTTTCTGTTGCGCATCAAGTGCACGGTGATGGCCAATGCCGAAGCAGCGCCTTCATCGTTTCCTGATATCGCTTTTTATGGTGTGAAGTTTGATCATCTCGAAGATATGGACTTGATGGTGCTGCAAGCCTATGTGCAGGGTTGTCTGATGGACGAAACCGATACACTCGCACATGTCCTACTAGCCGCGAATGAAATCGTCGAGCTTAAAGAGTAGGAAACTGATTAATAGTGTATTTTCGTCGTCGCGTTGTCAGTTCCGTGCTCCCACACCAATAAATGGGGCTCATGTATCAGCATACACACTGCGGTTCTCCGCTCGGGACTTCCTAGCTACGACAAAAATGTCCAGATTAACCAGAGGTTCCATCGTGGGCTTATCTCAAAGCGCGCTGTTTTTAACTCAACCTACAAAGTTAACGAGATCTATCGTCTTGTAGTTCTTCATCTTGCTTGGGAACGGTGGTGATACCGCCCGTCAATACCAGTCGCAATGCTTCCTCTACACGCAACGTGGTTTCTATCAATTCACTGCGTGGCACGAACAGGGTATGCCCGCCAATCTGGTAGCTGAGCGGAAAATACACGGCAACCAGATCCACACGCTGTGAACTCGCAGTTATCAGCGCTTCGGGTAATTGTTCCGACGTGACAAAGCCAACGATGTAGGCACCATTTAATTGCCACATCACGACACGCTGCAAATCGCGGCGTGCGGTGTTCGACGGCAAGAAACGGGTGAAGTCTTTTACCGCCGCATAAATGGTTTTCACCAGCGGTACCCGCGCCAATAGTTTTTCGCCCTGCTTGATAAACCAGCGAACAGCATAGGTGCGCACCATCAGCCCAACGAGTAGCACCACAATTAATCCGGTGACAACGCCTAATCCGGGACGATACCAATGATCCGGCAACACTGTTTTCAGGATGTCCCCAAGCACTGCTTCGGATGTTGTGCTTAGCCAGTAGATCAGATACATCGTGATCGCGACGGGCAGCACCGTCGCTAGACCGGCAAAGAAAATATTTCGCAAACGTTTCATCATGACTACTGTCCAATCACGGGGCAGATTACAGGTTGGTTACTATACATGGTTGCAACATCGCCAACTAAAGATGTGTGAACTGCTAACATAACAGTTCGTTGTAAGATTCAATTTCGAATAGTGATGGTCAGTCAGAGATGATGAGGATTGTTCTGGTTTTAACGTTGCTGTTGTGCGCTTGCATTGCAACTGCGCGCGACGCAACCTTGCCACCCGCAGTCATCCAGGCGCTGCAGGCACAGGGACTGCCTATCAGCAGCCTCAGCGTGTTCGCGCAAGACCTGGGCAATGATGAAACCATTCTGTCGTTTAACGCAGATCAGCTGCGCCAACCTGCATCCACCATCAAGACATTAACGACTTTTGTCGCGCTTGACGTGTTGGGTCCGACCTTCACCTGGAAGACGCGCGCCTTTATAGATGGCACTGTTAAGAACGGCGTGCTCAACGGCAATCTCATCCTTGTGGGTGGTGGTGATCCTTACATGACCGCCGAGCGCTGGTGGCGATTTGTTACCGCGATCAGGCAGCAGGGAATCAAGACCATCACCGGCGACATCGTGATTGATCGCAGTTACTTTGCGCCTATCGATGATGATCGCTCCGCATTCGATGGTGCGCCTGAAAAGTCCTACAACGTGGTACCCGACGCATTGCTGGTTAACTTTCAGACTTCGCAATTCACGTTGACGGGTGAAGCGGAGAACAACAAGTCCGCAGTGATTATCGAACCATTGCCAGCTAACTTGCAGATCGACAACCAGGTTCAATTACGCGGTCGTGGCTGTCAACGTGGCTATCAGGATTTGCGCATCACCACACCGAATGGCGCAAACGGTAATCGCATCAGTCTGGCGGGACGCGCTGCAATGGGTTGCGGTCAGATCACCGTTGCACGCGCCATCATGACTGCACCCGACTATGCGTATGGAACGTTCCGTACCTACTTTGAACAACAAGGTGGCACGATCAAGGGCGGAATGCGTTTACAGCCATTAACGCCATCAGCAAAACTGTTGCTCACTCATGAATCACTGACACTGGCCGAAATAATCCGGTTGATTAATAAATATTCCAACAATGTCATGGCGCGCACGTTGTTGTTGACGCTGGGCGCAGAGAAGGTGGGTATTCCAGCTACTCTCGAAAGCGGTCAGCGTGTCGTGAACGAATGGCTGCAATCTCATCGAGTGGATAATCGTAACTGGTTTATCGATAACGGCGCAGGCTTGTCACGTCAGGAAAAGCTAAGCGCAAGTGGATTAGCGAGTGTTCTCAAGACAGCGTGGCAAAGTCAATGGATGCCCGAGTTCGCCGCATCACTGCCGTTGGCCGCAACGGATGGAACATTGCGCAATCGTTTTCAATCGAGCGGCATGCGTGGCCGCATGCGCATGAAGACAGGTCACCTTGATAATGTCGCCAGCGTTGCTGGCTATGTGAGTGCTGCCAGCGGCAGAAATTTTGTCGTGGTGATATTTATCAATCACCCCGCTGCGCTTTATGGTGGTGATGATGTTCAATCCGCAATACTACGCTGGGTGTTTGCGCAGTGAGCTTTGTCTGCGAGCTTCGCGTTAGCAGTACAAAGCTTTAACCTGATGCGACTGGCTTGATCGTTGGCTTCAGCAATGCTTCAAGCACTGGTTTGGTATCGGGTCTGACACCACGCCATAAAAAGAATGATTCCGCAGCTTGCTCCACCAGCATGCCCCAGCCCAGTACCGCCTGTTCTGCACCTTGCTGCTTGGCCCAGCGAGTGAACACGGTGTCGTCCTTGCTGTAAGCCATGTCGTAACACAAGGTGTTTTCACCGATGATGCCCGTCGGCAGATTGGGCATTTCACCTTGCAGACTTGCAGAAGTCGCATTAATTACCAGATCGAACGGACTGGGTTCGACATCTTCAAATGCGACGCTGCTCAAAGTACCCAGCGTCATGAACTCTTCCACCAGTTGATCGGCACGCCCGACATTTCGATTGGCAATTACCAGTTCCGTTGGAGCCTGTTGCAGCAATGGCGCTATCACACCACGTGCTGCACCGCCTGCACCTAATAAAAGAATGCGCGCATCGCGCAATGAAAGATGCAGATTCTGTGTCAGATCATTCAGCAATCCCACACCATCAGTGTTATCACCCAGCAATGTTCCATCTTGCATCAATACGATGGTATTCACCGCACCAGCAAGTTCTGCACGTGGTGTCTGAAACTGCGTTGATTGTTTGACAGCCTGCTTATGCGGCACGGTGATGTTCAATCCCTTGCCGCCCTCTTCAAAAAACTTCTTCACCTCAACGTCCAGTTGTTGTGGTGTTACTTCCATCATTTGATAGCTGATGTTCTGGTCAGTCTGTTTGGCAAACATGCCATGGATGAATGGTGAGCGGCTGTGCTTGACCGGATAGCCCACCACTGCGTAACGATCAGGTGCGTTCATGATTGCAACCATTGCGCAGCGCGCTTCGCAAAATAGGTGAGAATGCCATCGGCACCTGCGCGACGAATGGCCATTAGTGATTCCAGTGCCGTGGCGCGTTCATCCAGCCAGCCATTGCGGGCTGCAGCCATCAGCATGCTGTATTCGCCACTGACTTGATACGCAAATGTAGGCACTCCCAGTTCACTCTTTACGCGACGGATAATATCCAGATAAGGCATCGCAGGTTTCACCATGAACATGTCAGCGCCTTCCTGGATGTCGAGCTTTACTTCGCGAAGGGCTTCATCGCTATTGGCAGGATCCATTTGATAACTGTACTTATTGCCCTTGCCGAGATTGCCTGCTGAACCCACCGCATCACGGAATGGTCCGTAGAAACTCGAGGAATACTTCGCGGCGTACGACAGTATGCGGGTATTCACATGACCCGCTGTTTCCAGTGCTTCGCGAATGGCGCCGATACGACCATCCATCATGTCACTCGGCGCAACGACATCGGCACCTGCTTCGGCATGCGATAACGCCTGCTTGACCAGTGCGGAGACTGTTTCATCATTCATCACATAGCCGTGTTCATTCACCAGGCCGTCCTGACCATGTGTAGTAAAGGGATCAAGCGCCACATCCGTAATCACACCCAATTCGGGCACATGTTTTTTCAATGCCCGCACAGCGCGTTGCGCCAGTCCCTCTGGATTCCATGCTTCACGGCCATCATCGCTTTTGGGTGCGGAAGTGACGGGAAACAATGCAATTGCCGGAATGCCGAGTTGATAAGCCGCCTCCGCCTCGCCGAGCAACTCATCAATACTCAGGCGCTCCACTTCGGGCATGGAGTTGACTGCCACCCGTTGCTTCTGACCTTCAATGACAAATACCGGCCAGATGAGATTGGCAGCGGACAGGCTGGTTTCACGCATCATCCTTCGCGAAAAGTCATCGCGTCGCATGCGGCGCATGCGGGTGAAAGGAAACTGGCCAAACGTGTCATCTTGCATGGCAGATGGATTCCGGTATCAATTGCGGCGTTGGTTACAGACGCCCTTATACCTCAAACCTTTGCGCTGCGGAAATAGGTCATTCTCGGCGTCGTTAACTGTTGGTGAAAATGACAAGCAGTTAATACAACAATTGGCGTCTATTCCTCGCAGATGTTCTTGTCTGCGTTTTAGATTTGGTTACTATCGTGCCAGTTATCGATGGAGCTTCTTATGCCTGCCTCACTAAAGCGTTGCCCCTGGTGTACCTCTGGCAATGATCTTTATATCCACTATCACGATACCGAATGGGGGGTGCCTGTTTTTGATGAGCGTACACAGTTTGAATTCCTGATACTGGAAGGTGCGCAGGCCGGGCTGTCATGGGCAACTATTCTTAACAAACGCGAGGCTTACCGCAAAGCATTCTCCAACTTCAATATCGAGAAGGTGGCACGTTTTGGCAAGCGTGATGTAACGCGACTGATGAATGATGCGGGCATTGTGCGTAACCGGTTGAAGATTGAGTCTGCAATTACCAATGCACGTGCACTGCTCGACTTCAAAGACAAGGAAGGCGACTTTGTTGAATACCTGTGGAGCTTTGTTGACGGCAAGCCCATCGTCAACAAGCGCAAGGGACACGGAGATGTGCCTGCTACTTCACCGGAATCGGATCGTTTATCCAAAGACCTGAAGAAGCGCGGCTTCAAGTTTGTCGGCAGCACGATTATCTATGCACACATGCAGGCCACCGGCATGGTGAATGATCATCTGACGAGTTGCTTCAGATATAAGGAGTGTCAGCGATGAGTGCGCTTGCAAGATTAAGCTGGATGAGTTTTGTTAGCGGAGTGGCAGCGTTGACATTTGGTCATGCAGCTTTTGCGGACAGCATGCGTTGCGGTGAAAAGCTGGTTTATTCAGGTGACTCTACTTATACGGTCAGAACCAAATGCGGCGAGCCTGATGATGCCGTTCATCGCACCGAGGTTCGCACAGTGAGTCATGAGGTGTCAGCACCGTGCGAAGATCGTCAATCTCGTGCCAAGTGCAGCAGAACCGTAGAAACTTCTGTTGAAGTAATCATTGATGACTGGACCTATGATTTTGGCAGCAATCGCTTCATTCAATACTTGCGATTCGAGAATGGAAAATTGCTGCGCATTACGGATGGTGCTTACGGAAGCAAACACGAGTAAGCAGTCGTCAAGTCGCTAACCACTGCACTCGCGTACTGCCTTGTCCGTCCGGTGCAAGCAAAGGTAACAATTCGCGCAGGGCCGTGCGCATGTGTTCATCCAGTTGCCACGGTGGATTCATGATCAGCATGCCCGAGCCATTCAGGCCTAGTGGTGTGTCGACAGGGCGCAACGACAGCTCCAACAGCAATAGTTTATTCAAGCCACTGTTCTTCAATGCAGCATAAAAAGTATTAACCAGTCCACCTGCTTTTAACGGATACCACAGACAGTACACGCCAATGGGCCAGCGCTCCGCAGCAGCGGCCAGGGCCTTAAACAGCTGCGTAAATTCATCTGCACTTTCAAATGGCGAATCAACCAGAGCGACACTGCGCTTCTCTTTTGGCGGCAGATAAGCACGCAATGCGTGATAACCATCGCCATCATCAATCGTCAAATTGTGAGCGTATTGCTGACGCATGCATTTTCGTAACGCCACACATTCTTCGGCATTCGCTTCAACAAATACGCGTCGATCAGCCTCGCGCAGAATGGAATGTGCAATCAAGGGCGATCCGGGATAACTGTGTTGTCCATGCAATTGCGATTGCAAATGTCGAATCACATGCTGATAACGTTTCAATAACGGCGATTCAACTTTCGCATCGAGCACACGACCAATGCCTTGTTGCCATTCATTGCCACGTTCTGCCTCGCTGGAGCGCAGATCATATTCGCCACGACCTGCATGAGTGTCGAGATAGAGAATCGGCTTGGGCTTCTGTAACAGGTAATCAAGCACGGCAATCAGAATGACGTGCTTGTGCACATCAGCAAAATTGCCGGCGTGGAAGGCGTGGCGATAATTCATTGAGAAATCAGGCAATGGCGAGTGACTGTGCCAATTGTACGCGATTACGTCCTGAGAGTTTGGCTGCATACACGGCGGTATCAGCATGCGCGATCAATCGTTCGCCCCATTCGCCCAGCATGTCACTTGTGGCAACACCAATACTGCATGTCAGGCGTATGGGTTTGCCAAAGCCTTCTACACGCACATCCGCAATGCGTTTGAGAATGCGCTCTGCCAATGGATGTGCCGATTGTGCGTCGGCGCTGCTCAGCAACACCACAAATTCTTCACCACCATAACGCCCGATGACATCGGACTGACGAAGCTCGGCATTAATGGCAGGTATAACCGCTTTGAGACATGCATCGCCCGCGAGATGACCAAAGGTGTCATTGATCTGCTTGAAATGATCGAGATCAATAAACAACAGCGAGATCGGCAACGCGCGCGCCTGTGCACGACTGCAGGCCGCTTCGAGTCGTTCGAGAAATGAACGGCGATTCAATACACCCGTCAACGGATCAGTCTGCGCGCGACGCTCAGCATCTGAGAGTGCGCGTCGTTGTTCACGCATACGATCCGCAACACCCAGTCCCATCAATATCGCAGCCGTAACCATCGATATAGGCAGGCCGTAATACAACATCAGTTCAAAATTTGCGGGAGCCGCCGCAAGCAAGCTGAGCGTGGTGGCAATGGTAAATACTTCCAGCAGCGTCCACGCCACCATGAAGAAACCCGCAGCGCGGCTGCCACGACGCCATGCCAGAAAGGCCATCACCAGAGTGAATATGGCTGTTCCGAGAAAGATGACATTGCCAAGCCTGGCGATGAACACCGCCAGACCAAAGTTCTCCACCACATTCGAAATAGCCAACACCACAAAGCTCATCGACATCCAGCCGAACACACGATGCGCGCGCGGTGCAAAGTGTTTCATGTCAGTGATGTCACGTACGAACAGGCAGGCGAACGCGCCGCTTAATGCGATGGGCACGTTCCACATGTATGAATCCAGCGGTAGTGCGTACTTGAATCCAGGCCAGTCAAAAGCCTGGCCACTGAAATAAGCGATGTACAACGCCTGCATCAATATAAGCAGTGAATAATGAATCAATAATGGATCTTTCAGCACCAGCCAGATCAACATTACCGACAGTGATAATGCCATCAACGCACCGAAGGCAAGATCAATAACTTGCGCATGCGCGTCATTGCTCTTCAGTGCAGCTTGCAATGTATTGTTGCCAAGATTTACGGCATACACTTCATTGATAGGGCGTTCGATTTGCACGTACCACGACTGGCCACTCCGTATTCCTTCCGGCACCAGAAACACTGCCTGATGTGCAGCGGCAAATCGTGATACCGAAATCACCGATGTTATTTCGATAGGCTTGCCTGATGTAACGCTGAACAAACGCGCTTTCATATCGCGGCTTTTGTTGAGCATTAACACCGGTGTGCCCTCGGCATGAAAGTCCGACAACGCGGTGAACTTTAGCCAGAAAACTTTGCCGGCGCGTTCGAGATCGCTGGGCTTGAATGGTTTGAATTGCGAATCGAGTATGCCGCTGGTGACATCAACGATCTCGACATCACGCAGATCGACGTTCAATAATTTGGCATCGTAAGCAGGTGCGGGTTTTTCTTCTGCTTCTGCGTGCAGGCATAGCGATCCGGCGAGCAGCAAAATTGCTACCAGCGGATAATTGCAGATGTTACGCAGCCGGACAGGGTTAAACATGCGGGTACAATAATCGATGGCAAAGTCTGACTTTGATGGAATTTACAGCGTTCAGCTACATTTAGCGGGCTGTAAATGGCATAAGAAACCAGTTTTGTCAAAGATGACAGTCGATTTACCCATGTTATTTAGCCGCGCCCGCCGTCGTCGAACTTGAAGAAGCCTGACTGGAAGAGGAGCAATGCATCGTGAGTCGTAACAATCCGGTTTTTGGTTCATTCAATCGGGGAGATGTTCCCACCATCGCCTGCTTTAGTCAGGCCACGGTCGATATGGGTGTGGATTTCGACAAGTTGATTGCTGCAATGCAGGTGTACATCGACAAGCATGTTTTTCCTGTGTGGGGCACGCCAGCGAGACTGGTGAAGAGTAAAGGCTTCGTAAAAAATCAGTGGGCGCTGGTCTTTCTGGATGATGCCGATCAACCCGGTGCGCTGGCTTATCATGATCTGACTCCATCGGGTTTGCCGTTATCCAAGGTGTTTGTGAAAACCACATTGCAACACGGTGAGCCAGTAAGCGTTGCTGCATCGCATGAGCTGGTCGAAATGCTGGTTGATCCCGCGGTCAACATCATGACCACGGGGCCTGATCTAAAAGCGGTGTACGCCTACGAAAGTGCTGACCCGGTTGAAGCGCTTAGCTTCAAGGTGAAGGGTATTCCAATGAGTAACTTTGTCTATCCAAGTTACTTCGAGACCTTTCACAAGCCCAAGTCAGTGCAGTTTGATCACATGAAAATGGTGACCAGGCCTTTTCAGATACTGAAAGGCGGCTACCAGGTTATTTTCAAAAACGGCAAGTGGTCACAGGTGCATGGATCAAAAATGAAAGCAAAATATTTTAGCAAGGAAGATCGTCGTGGACATCGCAGTGAAACGCGAAAAGCGGGAATGCTGCGCAAGACCAGTGCCAGAGCGAGTATTGCCTAGAAGTAAAAAGCTAACGCAGGCGATCTTAGTCACTTGTTGCAGAAGCTGCGACGTTTGACCGAGTCCTGATGCGCCAATGTTTTCACTGCGAAATAGAAGCGTGGTAAATCGTCACCTTCATCATGTAAGAGCTGCTCGAACGCCGGCACGCATTTTTGATACGTGGCGACCGCTATAAAGTCCGCGTTATTCAATGGACGATTGAACCAGCCATCGTAACCGGCATAGCCATTCCATGCTGTCTTCAGTGTTGCATACTCGGCTTTTAGTCCATCAAGAATGCGTTGCTTCTCTTCACGCATTTCTTCAACCGGGCGTCGCGTGGCATAAAGTTCGTACAACTGTTCACGTGCATGCAGTAACAAATCGGAAATCACATTGCCACGTTGTTCCTGTAACTGCCAGGCATACCAGTCTTCTTCGCGTGCATTGCGTTTCACCCAGCGCCTGATTCCTTCATCCGCAACCACGGTCGCAAATGCTTCGTTGAATGCAGAGTCGCCTTTCACATAGACCACTTGATGCGCGAGTTCATGGAATAAAGTGGAGGCCATCTGTGCATCGCTCCAGCGCATCATGCTACTTAGCACCGGATCATTAAAATGGCCCAGTGTTGAATAGGCGGGCGCTCCAGACACCGCAACATCCAGTCCCCTTGATCGTAACTTGTCAGCATATGCATGTGCTGCTTCTTCTTTAAAATAGCCGCGATATACCACGCAGCCCGCAACGGGGAAGCACCATTGCATGGGGCTCACAGAAAATTCCGGTGCCGCAAATACATTCCACACCACGTACTTGCGTTTCAAATCGACATAGCTGCGATAGCTTTTATTGTCCGGTAATCGCAGCTCGTGTGAAGCAAACTCACGTGCAGCCTGTACGTACTCCAATCGTGATTTAAGTTGCGGCGTTGTAGCTGGGTTGGCAATGACTTTGGCGATGGGCTCGCGATGAGTCATCAATGACAATTGGCCCTTTGTTGCTTGCAGGATGTAGCAGCCGCTAGTTGAAGTGGCGGCGATAACAAGCAGCAACAACGTACGAATGAACTTCATTAAAGACAGGACAGACAATCTCATTACGCCAGGAATAACTTACGCTATATTAATCACATGAAAACCTATCTCGTCGGCGGCGCAGTGCGCGATGAACTACTCAATCTTCCGATCAAGGAAAGGGATTGGGTGGTGGTCGGTGCAACGCCCGAACAGATGCTCGCACAAGGGTATCAGGCTGTGGGCCGTGATTTTCCGGTTTTTTTGCATCCTCAAACACATGAAGAATATGCACTGGCACGCACCGAGCGCAAAACGGGTGCGGGCTATCATGGCTTTGCCACCTGGTTTGCTGTTGACGTAACGCTTGAACAGGATTTGCAGCGGCGTGATCTGACCATCAACGCGATGGCCAAGGATATGACCACAGGCGATATCGTTGATCCATACGGTGGGCGAGATGACCTTGCGAATCGTGTGCTGCGTCATGTGTCGCCTGCGTTTGTTGAAGACCCATTGCGCGTGTTGCGAGTCGCCCGCTTTGCGGCGCGCTATGCAGCGTTTGGATTTAAGGTTGCGGACGAAACCATCGAGCTGATGCAGCAGATTGCTGCAAGCGGCGAGCTGGAATCATTAACGCCCGAGCGAGTGTGGCGCGAAACGCAACTGGCATTAGCGACATCATCGCCAGATGTATATGTCCAGACATTGAGAGATTGCGATGCGTTGAAGGTCATCATGCCGGAAGTGGATGCGTTGTTTGGTGTGCCGCAACCAGCGCAATGGCATCCCGAAGTGGATACCGGCATTCATACATTAATGGTGCTACAACAAGCGGCGCGCCTTACTACTGATCCAGTGACCCGATTCGCGGCGATGATGCATGACCTGGGCAAGGGAACTACACCTGGGGACATACTTCCACGGCACATTGGTCATGAAGCGCGTGGTGCCGATCTGGTCAATGCCTTGTGCACACGCTGGAAAGTACCGAATGAATATTCGGAACTTGCATTTCTGGTCGCAACACAGCATGGCAAGTTGCATGCGGTGTTTGAAATGCGTAACAGCACGCTGCTGGAGTTTATTGAGAAGCTCGATGGTATTCGCCGAGCTGATCGCTTTAAGCAATTCCTATTAGCATGCGAGGCAGATTCGCGTGGGAGAACCGGCTTTGAAGATCGTGAATATCTGCCAGCAGAATTTTTGCAGAGAGCACGTGATGTAATGGCTGCAATCAAACCCGATGCAGAGATGATTGCAAATTACTCCGGTGCAGAGATTGCGATGCGTTGAAAGTCATCATGCCGGAAGTGGATGCGTTGTTTGGTGTGCCGCAACCAGCGCAATGGCATCCCGAAGTGGATACCGGCATTCATACATTAATGGTGCTACAACAAGCGGC
>DATAHE010000547.1:0-3017 GCA_036263355.1 Steroidobacteraceae bacterium
GAAATCGACAACAGCGAGTTTGCGCCAAGATTGGTTTTGAAATCGGTGCCATCGAGATCGAGCATGGTCTTGTCCAGACCCGCTTGATCCAGTGCATCTCGACCCAGCAATGCTTTCTTCAACGGACCATTTACATTGGCAACGGCTTTCAATACGCCCTTGCCCATGTAGCGGCTCTTGTCACCATCGCGCAATTCCATGGCTTCACGCGAACCGGTAGACGCACCCGAGGGCACCGCAGCGCGACCCACTATTCCTGAGTCCAGAATGACATCGGCTTCTACCGTGGGATTACCGCGTGAATCAATGATTTCGCGGCCGCGAATATCGACAATCTTCGTCATAACAAATCTTCCTCGTAAGGTTTGGATTTCACAATTTGATCTAATTCTTTCAGGCTTGCAAGCAGCGATGCCATTCGCTGCAACGGCCATGCATTGGGACCATCAGATAACGCTTTGTCCGGATCAGGATGAGTTTCCATAAACAGCCCCGAAACACCTGCGCCCACTGCGGCACGCGCCAAAACAGGGACAAACTCACGCTGACCACCCGACGCGTTACCCTTGCCGCCCGGCAACTGCACTGAGTGCGTTGCATCAAACACTACCGGCGCACCGGTGGCGCGCATGATGGACAGCGAACGCATATCGGACACCAGGTTGTTGTAGCCGAAACTGAAGCCGCGTTCGCACACCAGAATTTGTTCATTGCCAGTGGAACGCGCTTTATCCACGACGTTCTGCATTTCCCATGGTGAGAGGAATTGACCCTTCTTGATATTCACTGGCTTGCCCTGTGAGGCGCAACTGCGAATGAAGTTGGTCTGGCGACACAGGAACGCCGGTGTTTGCAATACATCAACTACGCTTGCGACTTCGGCCAGAGGCGTGTCTTCGTGTACATCGGTGAGTACGGGCACATTCAGCTGACGCTTTACCTCAGAAAGAATACGCAAACCACCTTCCAAGCCCGGACCGCGAAAACTCTTTGCCGATGAGCGGTTCGCTTTATCAAAGGACGATTTGAAAATGAAAGGGACATTCAGTTTCGTGGTGAGCTCTTTCAATGCACCGGCGGTCTCCATCACCAGTTGCTCGCTTTCGATCACACAAGGACCGGCGATGAGAAAGAAAGGTTTATCGGGACCGACTTCGAAGTTGAATAGTTTCATTGCAGTTTATTTGTCGTTAGCACGACGATTGGACAAATCTATTTAAGTCAATTTTCCAGTGACGTCACATCAAGTCGTTACCGATCATGGTGAGCCTGTCGAACCATTCATTAAACTTTCATAGAACCCTTCGACAAGCTCAGGGTGAACGGACTTATCTTTACCAGATTCCCGCTTTCGCGGGAATAACATCACAACAACTAGACATTGCATCACATGCATAAACATTGACGCTCACAGGTACTTATCAAGCACCCGCCGCCTTCGGCATCTGCCCAATATGATAAGCCCTCGCTGCTTTCACAAAGCCCGTAAACAACGGATGACCATCACGCGGCGTTGACTTGAACTCGGGGTGGAACTGGCACGCCACAAAGAATGGGTGATCAGGTAGCTCAATCATTTCGACCAAACCATCTCGCGAGAAGCCCGAGAAACGCAGGCCTGCGTTCATCAACTTCTGCAAGTACTGGTTATTGAATTCATAACGATGACGATGACGTTCCATGATCACATCGGCACCATAAATCTGATGCGCTTTCGAACCATGCGATAGGCGACATTCCTGCGCCCCCAGACGCATGGTGCCACCCATGTTTGAAGCGTCTGAACGCTGCTCAGTGGAACCCTTTTGATCCTGCCATTCAGATATCAATGCAATGACCGGATGCGGCGTATTACGATTGAACTCGGTGGATTGAGCACCTTCAAGGCCAGCAACATTGCGTGCGTTTTCAATGATTGCCAACTGCATGCCGAGACAAATACCCAGATAGGGAATCTTGTGCTCACGCGCGTACTTGATCGCCTGAATCTTGCCTTCCACACCACGTTCACCAAATCCGCCAGGAACAAGAATGGCATCGATACCATCCAGCGCGCCGGTGCCATGCTTCTCGATATCGGTGGCTTCAATGAAATCCACCTTCACGCGCGTATGTGTACGCAGTCCGGCGTGTGTGAGTGCTTCGTTAAGAGAAATATACGCATCACGAAGATTGACGTACTTGCCAACCATCGCAATGTTAACGGTGGTATCGGGACTGGCTTTGGCAGCAACAACCTGCTTCCATTCCTGCAAATCAGCAGGCGGCACATTCAAATGCAGCTTGCGCACCACAATGTCATCCAGGTGCTGCTCATGCAACAAGGATGGAATCTTGTAGATGTCATCGGCATCGATTGCGGAAATAACCGCCTTCTCTTCCACATTGGTAAACAAGGCAATCTTGCGACGTTGTTCATCGGGAATCGGGCTGGCGCAGCGACAAATCAGGATGTCAGGCTGAATACCAATGGAGCGCAACTCCTTTACTGAGTGTTGCGTGGGCTTGGTCTTGATTTCGCCGGACGTCGGAATATAGGGCACCAGCGTCAGGTGCATGAACAGCACATTGTCACGGCCGAGCTCGACGGCCAGTTGACGGATGGCTTCTAGAAACGGTAATGACTCGATGTCACCGACCGTTCCGCCGATTTCCACCATGCATATGTCGGCGTCGCCTGCGCCAAGACGGATGCAATGCTTGATTTCGTCGGTGATGTGCGGAATGACCTGCACGGTAGCGCCGAGGTAATCACCACGACGTTCCTTGGCAATAACACGCTCGTAAATACGGCCGGTGGTGAAATTGCTGTTGCGCGAGGTAGTAGTACGAATGAAACGCTCGTAGTGCCCAAGGTCCAGATCGGTTTCGTTACCGTCGTCGGTGACATAAACCTCACCGTGCTGGAAGGGACTCATGGTGCCCGGATCGACATTGATATAAGGATCGAGCTTGAGCATGGCCACTTTCAGGCCGCGAGCTTCAAGAATAGCGCCTAACGACGCGGCGGCGATGCC
>DATAHE010000548.1:0-4734 GCA_036263355.1 Steroidobacteraceae bacterium
TTACCAATCGATTGATTCCGCACGCCGCCGCATTCAGAAAAGATGCGCTGAAGTGGGATTGGCAGATCAATGTACAGAAGACTGAAGATGTGAATGCTTACTGCATGCCCGGCGGTAAGATCATGGTGTACACCGGATTAATCGAAAAGTTGAACGCAACCGACGCAGAACTTGCGGCGGTGGTCGGCTATGAGGTTGCACATGCGTTGCGCGAACATACTCGCGAACGTGTATCTCGCTTGTACGCGCAACAAATCGGCCTTGGTGTACTGGCCGCGCTTTCCGGCGCCAGTGATACTGCCGTGGAGCTTGCAGGTCAAGTCACGACAGTCACCTTCACATTACCGCATAGTCGCGAGCAGGAAGCAGAAGCTGACAGGATTGGTCTGGAGTTAATGGCGCGCGCGGGTTACGACCCGGAAGCGGTGGTGTCGCTGTGGCAAAAGATGGACAAGTCGAATAGCAGCAAGACACCAGCCTTCTTGAGTACGCATCCTGCCAGTATTGATCGCGAACAGGAATTGAAGCGAGCCATTCCAAAAGTGCAGCCGCTTTACCAAGCGGCAGAGAAGCCCTGACAGCTGCATTGCACTGCCCATCTTTATGACGTCTGTAACTAAAGCGGGTACACTGTTCGTACGTTGTTGCTCGGAGTGACCGATGAACGCCCACTGGATTTTTCCTTCAATACTTTCTGCCGACTTTGCACGATTGGGTGAAGAGGTGGATGCGGTATTAAAGGCTGGCGCAGACGGCGTGCATTTTGATGTGATGGACAATCACTATGTACCCAACCTCACGGTGGGTCCTGTGGTTTGCAAGGCACTGCGTGATTACGGTGTGACTGCAACGATTGATGTGCACTTGATGGTGCGGCCCGTTGATCGCATCGTTCCAGATTTCGCCAAAGCAGGCGCCAGCATTATTACTTTTCATCCAGAAGCCACTGATCATGTTGATCGCACCTTGGGATTGATTCACGACAATGGCTGTAAAGCAGGTGTGGTGCTCAATCCTGCAACGCCGCTGAACTATCTGGATCACGTCATGGACAAGCTGGATGTGATTTTGTTGATGTCAGTGAATCCAGGATTCAGCGGGCAGAAATTTATTCCTTCAGCCTTAAACAAGGCGCGACTCGTCAAAGAACGCATCAAGGCAAGTGGACGCGAGATTCGTCTCGAAATGGATGGTGGTATTGCGATTGAGAATATCGGCAAACTATCGCAAGCGGGTGTGGATACGTTTGTGTCAGGCTCGGCGATATTTGGCAGTAAAGACTATGCTGCGACGATAAAGGCAATGCGAGCGGAGATTGCGAAAACCGCTCCATGACTTTCAACAATTCTTTAATACGCATCAGCGCAAATAAAAAAACCCGGCATTGCCGGGTTTTTTATTTGATCGCTCAATGACTATTCATCGTCATCATCATCTGGTACCTGCACACGTTCACGTTGTGTGTTGCGAGTAGCCAATGATGACTTGGGTTTAACTTTGGGTCGGGCACCGAACACGACAATGGTCTTGCCTGTGGCGCGCAGTAGACCTTGGTCTTCAAGTACTTTGAGCACACGACCTGCCATTTCGCGAGAGCAACCAACCAAACGTGAGAGCTCCTGGCGACTGACTTTGATCTGCATGCCTTCGGGATGTGTCATCGCATCGGGTTCGCTGCATAGATCCATGATGGCGTGAGCAACACGGCCCGTTACATCGACGAATGCCAGATCACCAAGCTTACGGTTGGTGCGATCCAGACGAGTTGCCAACTGCGTTGCCAATTCGAATACCAGCCCCGGACTTTCGGATGCCAGTTGGCGGAAACGTGGATAGGTCATTTCAGCAAGCTCGCATTGCTGACGAGTGCGAACCCATGCGCTGCGTGTAGGTTGTTCGTAGAACAATCCCATTTCGCCGAAGAATTGGCCCTTGTTGAGATAGGCCAGCACCATCTCGTTGCCTTCTTCGTCTTCGATCATCACTTCGACAGAACCGCTGACGATGTAGTAAAGGACATCGGGCAGATCACCGGCGTGGATGATCACTGTTTTCGAAGGCACAGTGCGAATACGACAATAGCTTAGAAAGCGATTGATCGCCGGTATGTCGCTTAAAGGTCTTGCTCCTTCGTCCATACTCACCCCATCTGATAGTTGAATCTTGGCACGCATCGAGCAATCAATTGCCAGATACGCAATCTGTGGCTGGCGTTTTAATACAGTATTGACAGTATCGCAAGTATTACTTAATACGTCGTCATATCCATCGGCTGGTATTGGTCATTACTTTAGCCGTCAATTTCATCAATGTTTTGATCGGCCCGGGCGGCAATACACCGCCTTTTTGCAAAGCCTGACCGCCATGGTGTGCTTCGTCTTCCATCATTTGTTTGATGATGGCACGTGTGCGATCGTCCTGTTGTGGAAGCTGTTCAAGATGCGATTGCAGGTGTTCTACAACTTGTTTTTCCGTTTCGGCAACGAATCCCAGACTGTTGTGATCACCCGCAATACCAGCAAGTGCACCGATAGTGAATGATCCTGCATACCACAGTGGGTCAAGCACACTGGGCGCATCATTCAATTCCTTCAAGCGTTGTGCACACCATGCAAGATGATCGACTTCCTCCGCTGCAGCTTGCGACATTGAATCGCGAACGCCGTCGAGTTTCGCCGTCATCGATTGCCCGTGATAGAGCGCCTGTGCGCAAACTTCACCAGCGTGATTCACGCGCATCAACCCGGCAATATGCTTCCGCGAACTCGAATCCGTCACCGTCTCCGGGATGCCGTCGGCGGGATAAGGTCGATGGGCCACATGCGGCCCGACCGCCGATTTCAGAATCCTGTCCAGTCGGGTTACCAGCCGGTCAGCTGGGGTCAGGTCACGATTGGCGGAAGTGGACTTCATGGCTGCTATTATTGTCAGATTGCCCTGGTTCGTCATCCCCGGAATTCCCACTGGATACAGGAGACGCAGACACATATATAAGGTGCGGAGAGCGGGAATTCAGGCGGCGGGCCGGTTTTGGTACTTTTTCTCGTCCGACACACCAATCAGGTTTGCAAACGGGGAATCGGTCCATTAAACTCCCGCGCCTTTCGCTTCAGGCTTGAAGTCTTTCGGAGTCTTTAATGAAGACTGTTTTTGCAAATGCGGCCACTGCGCGCCGCGACTGGTACGTTATTGATGCTGCTGACAAGACCCTCGGTCGCCTGGCTACCCAGCTGGCGATGCGTCTGCGTGGCAAGCACAAAGCTGAATACACTCCCCATACCGATACGGGCGATAACCTGATCGTGATCAATGCGGAAAAGGTGAAAGTGACTGGTCGCAAGCTGACCGACAAGCTTTATCACCACCATACCGGCTACATGGGTAATCTCAAAACCATCAGCCTGGAAAAGCTGTTGCGTGAACATCCTGAACGCGCGATTGAATTCGCAGTGAAAGGCATGTTGCCGAAGAATCCACTGGGTCGCGCCATGTACAAGAAGCTGCACGTATTCGCTGGCAGCAAGCATCCGCACAGTGCCCAGCAGCCCAAGCCGCTAGAAATCAGCGCTTGAGTTAATTAATCGCACCACTTTCAGAAATCAGAGCAATTATGGCGACTTCAACAAATTATGGAACTGGCCGACGCAAGACTTCTACTGCGCGCGTCTTCCTGAACCCAGGCAAGGGCACTATCGTCGTTAACGGACGCCCATTGGATGAGTTCTTCGGCCGCAAGACCGGTCCAATGATTGTCCGTCAACCACTGGAAACAGTCAGTTTGGCAGACAAGTTCGACATCAGCGTCACAGTCGCGGGCGGTGGCACCACCGGCCAGGCAGGTGCGATTCGTCATGGTCTTACTCGCGCGCTAATCGAATACGATGAAACCTTGCGCAAGCCATTGCGTGATGGTGGTTTCGTTACTCGCGATGCACGTGAAGTCGAACGTAAGAAAGTTGGTTTCCGCAAAGCTCGTCGCGGCACTCAGTTCTCAAAGCGTTAATCGCAATTTCTGGCGACGCATTGTTTCAATGCGTTACACTTGCAGTCCGGTCAACCTATCCAAAGCTTTTGTATTGGGGGATCGTCTAGTGGTAGGACTGCGGATTCTGACTCCGCCAACCTAGGTTCGAATCCTAGTCCCCCAGCCACCGTTTCAATGGAACCGTCAAGCCCGCATCAAGCGGGCTTTTTGTTTTCTCAAATCGATTTGTTGCGCAGTGTACCTTTGGGTTATCTGAGAATTTTTCGGATCGCCGCAAATACATCCCTGTAGGCTGCGACAAAAACATCCTGTTTTTGCGCGCCAGAAAAATCCTCAGATAGCCCAAAGGTACAATCAGCCGTTCCTATCGATGGCACTGGATTGCATCACTCTCACAAGCGACAATGCATTTCCCGTTACTTGCGATGTGAACATGCTCTACTCAGTGCTTCGTCCTTTTCTGTTTTCTCTCGAGCCCGAACGTGCACATGCGGTGACATTCTCATTGCTTCGTGCAGCTCATCGTACTGGTTTGCTCTCGTTGATCCGTACAGCGAACAGTGATGATCCAGTAACATTGATGGGACTCAAGTTCCGCAATCGTTTAGGTATTGCAGCAGGCTTGGACAAGAACGCCACTTGTGTCGATGCACTCGGTGCGTTGGGTGCGTCGTTTGTTGAAGTCGGCACCGTGACGCCAAAAGCACAACCCGGCAATTCTTCACCACGTATTTTCAGAATTCCTGCCG
>DATAHE010000549.1:0-2995 GCA_036263355.1 Steroidobacteraceae bacterium
AGACACTGCGCGTGTCATTACGATGTTCTCGCAAGGTGTCAATCAATCTTCACAGGGAACCGACAAAGCCAACAGTATTATCAATTGTCACTTGCTGACAGGTCGCATTGGCAAGCCAGGCATGGGTCCATTCTCCATCACGGGTCAACCCAATGCGATGGGTGGACGTGAAGTGGGTGGCCTTGCCAATATGCTGGCAGCGCATATGGATGTTGAGAATGCGGCACACCGCGAGCTAGTGAAGACATTCTGGGAGAGCCCCGCGATTGCTGACAAGCCGGGACTGAAAGCAGTGGATTTGTTCAAAGCTATTCATTCAGGAAAGATAAAAGCAGTGTGGATCATGGCCACCAACCCTGTGGTGAGTTTGCCCGATGCCAACAAGGTAAAAGTAGCGCTTCAAAAGTGCGAGTTAGTGGTCGTATCTGATGTGGTAATGAATACCGACACCAACCACTGCGCACATGTGTTGTTGCCTGCTGCGGGATGGGGTGAGAAAGATGGCACCGTGACGAACTCCGAACGTCGCATCTCAAGACAGCGTGCATTCTTGCCGTTTGCCGGACAGGCGAAGCCCGATTGGTGGATCATGTGCGAAGTGGCGAAGCGCATGGGATTTATTAAAGGATTTAACTTCAATTCATCACATGAAATTTTTATTGAACATGCAGCGCTGTCGGCGCATGACAATCATGGTGAGCGTGTATTCAATCTTGCGGGGCTGACTCATCTCAGTGAAAGCGAGTTTGATGAACTGAAGCCGATTCAATGGCCTGTGTTAGAAAAGAACACCGGTGTTGCCCGCGTTTACGATAACGGCAGGTTTTCGTTTCCCGATGGCAAGGCACGATTTGTGGCCACCAAGCCGCACATGCCCAAGCATGCCCGCAATGAAGAGTATCCATTGGTATTGAATACAGGTCGCATTCGGGATCAATGGCACACCATGACACGTACTGGCAAAGCGGCGCGCTTGAACACACATATTCCTGAACCATTTGTCGATATGCATTCACAAGATGCCTTGTTGTATGGCGTGCGCGAAGGCGAGTTGGTGCGCGTCGCAACGCGATGGGGATCGATGGTTGCAAGATTGAAGTGCAGTGGTGAAATGCCGCGTCGCATGATCTTCGTGCCCATACACTGGAACAGTGCATTCTCGTCTGATGCGCGAGTTGGTGCGCTCGTGAATCCTGTGGTTGATCCGGTGTCGGGTGAGCCTGAACTGAAACACACGCCGGTACGGGTCTCTTCATTCGTGACCAGTTGGCAAGGCTTTGTGCTGTCACGATCAACCATGACGATCAAGGATGCGATCTGGTGGACGCAGATGCAGGGAGAGCAGTTTATCCGCTATGAAGTGGCAGGCCGCCGCACTTATTCTGACTGGTCGCCGTGGGCGCGAAAGTTGTTGAATGCTGAAGATGCTCAAGCAGATTTTCTTGAATACTTCGACGAAGGTACGCGTCAATATCGTGCTGCACGTGTTGTCGACAACCGAATCGAATCCTGCGTGTTTGTATCACCGCGTCCTGATCTGCCGTCACGGACCTGGCTCGCGGGATTATTCAGCAAGAACAAGCTCAGCGATATGGATCGTGCCGGCATCCTCGCGGGTCGTGCTATCGATGCGGGTGCCGATGCAGGACCTACTGTGTGCTCATGCTTTGGTGTTGGTCGCAACACGATTTGCAACGCCATCAAGAAGCAGAATCTAACTTCGGTGCAGCAGTTGGGAGAAAAGCTAAAGTGTGGCACCAACTGTGGTTCGTGCATTCCTGAGTTGAAGTCGATCCTGTTGGAGCAGGTTGCGGCGGAGTCTGCATAGTTCAGTGATGTCACTCACTAAACATCAACCTTGAATCCCAGCTCGACATCGCATGCTGCTTGGCCGCCGCGGATACCCCAGTTCTCGGCAATGATTTCACGAAGCAGTATCTTCACGTGATCTGCAGGAATGTCTAACTCTGCGAGATTTCGCACAATGCTCCTGTAAAGATTCCGTTTGGCATCAAGCGACCGCCCGGCAAAGCAGTCGATGCTGATATGGGTGTACAGCGCTGGATTGCTCTTGCCAGGAGGACATTGAAAGCGATGTGGTTTGTGCACAATCAGTCTGACGTTGCGATCGTGCGCCAGAATCTTGAAGCTGTCGCGGAGTGCAGCGTGAACTGCCTCCATGAACTTCAGCTCCATCTCTTCCGAATGCTCAGTCCTGGTCTCGATTAATACACTGGGCATACCTGGCCTCTTCAATTGCGCTGCATGATGTACAGCTTGGGCACAGAATTTTATCTAATCATTCCTTATGGCGTGATTAATTTTGCCATTTCTCTATCGTGCAGTCTGGACAATGTAATCAACGCAACTACCGCGCCAATCAATGCCATAAACATATCGGACTGTGTGTCCCATGGATCACCCTGCGTACCGAGGAACTCATCGGCGCCTTGACCCATTGCCAATGCGGCGCCCCATTCGACAAACTCGTAGGTGGCACTGATGGCCAATACAACGCATACAACAATGAAAGCCAACATCTTGCGACCATTCACGATATTTTTTCTTATGAAAATCTCGCGCGCGATAAGGGCCGGAACAAAACCCTGAAAGAAATGACCGACCTTGTCGTAAGGGTTACGCTGCCAGCCGAACCAGTGTGCGATATCAAAACCGAAAGGCACGCGCGCGTAGGTATAAGTGCCACCAATCATAAGAACGATTGAATGCAGAAAGATTAGTACATATAGAAGTGTGGTCAGTGGAAATCGCTGATAGGTGAACAACAGAATAGGAATGGCGATGAGCGTTGGCATCACTTCCATTAACCAGGTAGTCCGGTCGTACGGATTCAGTCCTGAAATGATCAGCGATGTAACTAGGGCGACGAGCAGCACTATCAAAAAATTCTGACGTTGATTGGTCATGTTTTATTCCAGTCTTCGGCAAGACATCCGTAAATGTAAGTATCGGTTGGTTCACCCTTGGTTATCCA
>DATAHE010000550.1:0-13321 GCA_036263355.1 Steroidobacteraceae bacterium
TGCGCGAAGGCGTCCTGCTTGATCACCCGCGGATTCATGTCATCTTCAAACAGATGGTAGTTGATGGGAATACGGATCAGGTTCAATCCCATACTCTGTATGTAAGCCGCATCTTCTTCAGTAAAGTAATTCTTGTAGAACTCGTTGAAGAACAGGTCATAGCGCTTCTTACCGAGCACTTTCAACAAGCCTTCACGTACCGACTGTTCGTTGCCAGCGTATCCATCGATAAAGTTTTCCATATGCAACATGCCACCCAACCCAAAGCCGCGCAAATAGATTGTTTCGCCTTTTTGATTGACTATCTTTTCTCCCGAAACGCTCAGCCAACTTGGGGCAACCGCTTTCTGGGCGCTGGCCGGAGAGCTGAATGGTGAGCTGGTTACAGACGCGGAGCTTGTTGCGGCAAATATACTGCCTGCGAATATAAATGCTAACAAGGTGAAGCTCAGCTTCGTCAGTATGCGCATGACATCCCCGCTTGATGAATAGTTGGATGAATTATCAGAAGGCAGAACGGCACTAATCGTCACGCCGTCGGCGGAGCATAGTACGGCGATTTGACGCGGGCAAGTGACTACGGGAACCAAGCGTGATCGTCATGCTCTGTTGCATGCAATCGCCTCGATCATTGATGCATAATCATGTCTGCATCAAACACTGAAGCGAGGGTATATGGATGCGGAATCAACCGACATTGCTGATGGTAATTACGGCACGCTAAAGAAATTTCTGGGTCGCCATCCTGTACTGACGTTTGTATTGATGGGAACCAGCTTTCTGGTAATGGGCATTATCAGCCTGAATCTGGTTTATCTTTTCCATTCGAATTTTGAATTCATCCTTGAGTATGGCGTGATGGCATTACGCGATGGCGGACTAATCCAGTTTGTTGAACTGGTGTTGTCGGGCTTCGTAGCGCTGGCGTTCTACGTATTGTTCAAGGTATGTGAAAAGACACTGGTGGAGTGGCTGACAGAACGGCGTGTTGGCAGGGTTAAGCCGCCGGTTATTGCAGATATCACGCCGTCACCGTAACAGGGGATTTAATTGAGCGGGCAACAAACAGAACTTCGTGTATCGAGTCTGGAACTGTTTTTTGATCTGGTGTTCGTGTTCACGATCACGCAGCTGACGGCGCTGGTCGAACATCACACTTCACTGAAAAGCATTGGCAGTGCGGCCGTTATTTTTGTAGTGATGTACTGGATGTATAGCGCATACGTATGGCTTACCAATCGTGTGCCGCCCAACTCCAATTTCAGAAAGTTGTTACTGGTTGCGGGGATGAGTTCATTTCTGACCTGTGCTCTGGCCATACCCAAAGCTTTTGAACAGAACTCACTCGCCTTTGCCATCGGCTATGCCATGGTGGTCATTGTTCATTCCACACTTTACATACAGGTTCATGGCACCAAGGTCTGGCGTTTCGTCCCCTTCAATTTACTGGGTGCTGCATGCCTTGTCGGTGCGGCATTCACCAAGGGCTGGTTGCAATATGCGTTTTGGCTGGCGCCCATCGCGCTGCATCTGGTTACCAGCGCATTGGCAAGCAGAGTGGACGAGTCGGAAAGCTCCAGCTTTAATATTCAGGCCGGACACTTTGTCGAACGACATGGCTTGTTACTATTGATTACCTTTGGCGAGTCCATCATCGCAGTTGGCATCGGCTTGTCTGGCATGACGCTAACGTTAATGGTCTACAGCGCAGCGGTACTGGGGTTGATACTGGTTGCCGCCCTGTGGTGGTGTTACTTCAGCGCGGACGAAGCACGTGCAGAACATAGAATGAAAGCTGCACCGCTGACAGAACGAGTTCGCCTGGCGCTGCATGGCTACTTTTATTCATACATGCTGATTCTGTTTGGCATCGTGATTCTCTCTGCCGGACTGCATCATGCGCTCAGCTATATTTCCAATACGCTTCCCGTTGAACAAGCCCTGTTGCTGGGCGCCGGCGTTGCGCTATTTTTTCTCGGCACGGTGGCATTCAAGAAGACCTTCGGCATTCAGCCGCTTGGTACACGCATCATTGCATCGCTCGCTGCGTTGCTGACTTGCTTCGCAGGCACCATGATTTCTGCGTTGGCACAAATTGGCTTGTTGATCATGGTTGTGGTTGGTTGCCTCATCGTCGAAGCGAAGGCGGAGTCAACCGCTGATAAATAACGCCGGGTTACGCATAGGAACTGCTGACCCGCCCTACATTAGAGTTGCAAGCTAGCTCGCCTGACTTCGCTGTTCTTTGGTCAGGCTCAATTCGCTATGTGCATGATCGGCCTGATGCTTCAGATCAAGCTTACGCATGACTGTGGTCATGCCAGTGGTATCCAGCATCTGTCCGTGCATGAAGTCGATGATCTTGTTGCTCTGCGCCATCGCGTCCTGGTAACCCAGGTCAATCAGTTCACGCGTATAGGCGCTTTGAAACATGATGTAACTCATCAGTTCGCTACCGCTGCTATTCAATGCGCCCATGGAACGCAACAACACGCGTAGCGAACGTGGCAGGCAATTGACATGTCGACGTGCGATTTCAGACAGGTCCTTGCTAGGCATGATCACCAGCATTTCGATGGCACGCATTGTCACACCATTGATTTCCACCGGTCCGATCTGTTTAACGATCTTGTTGATCTGCGACATGCGCTCGAAGTCGGCATACAAACCGTCCGAGAACAAGGCATCGAGCATGTAACCAAAAATCTGGCCAAAGCTGGGGCCACGAGCAGGCACGAACGAACGTTGTTTATCTCCAGTACGCGTTGCAACCACAATCACGCGATCTGCACCCAGGTGAATAGCAGGACTGAATGGTGACGACTGACGCATGGAACCATCGCCATAAAATTCATTGCCCATTGCAACCGCAGGAAACAGGAATGGCACGGCGACACTGGCCATCAAATGATCAAGCGTAATTGCAGCAGGCTCACCGGCATGACGCACCCGAGTCCACGGCTTTTTGTCCGCGCTGGATTGAAAGAAGAACACCGAACGTGAATTGCTGTAACTTGCCGCAGAAATCGCCAATGCTTCCAGATGGCCATCATCTATCGAACGATCTATGCGCGAGAAGTCAAAGTTATGTGCCAGCAATTCACGCAGTGGGGCGTTATTCAATAATGATGGTGGTGGTGGCATTAGCCAGCCGCCGGACATCGCCGACATTAACCATCGCAGGCCACTGCGAAACATGGTTATTGCATCGGACTCGAACACCTGCGGCACTTCGAAGTTGCGCCACACTCGTTCGAGATTGCCCACGGCCACTTTGTAACGATGAGCAAAGATAGCCAGGGCCGTGGCATTGATCGCACCGGCCGATGTGCCCACAACAATGGAAAAGGGATTGGTCGCCTTCGCTGGCATCAGGTCAGACAGGGCTTTCATGACACCAATCTGATAAGCAGCACGGGCTCCGCCGCCCGGCAAAATAAGGCCGGTCTTGGCGGGTGTCTGACTGGATACAGTAGATTGCGTCACATCAATGGGCCTTCTGCATGATCCGTTGTCTCATTAAGATCCAACGTCTCATGTTTATAACGGGAAATTTACAAGCACTGTTTACGCGACATTATTACACTTGGGCTATCTAAGTCGACATGTGTCGACATTCGGACTATATATCGGACCATAGATATGAACCCCCTGTTCAGAGTTAGCGTCCTTTTTTTCATGTTCTTAAGTACTGCACATGCTGCCAATCCGCCGATAGTGGGTGAGCCCGCGCCCGAATTTCGCCTGCAGGATGGTGCTGGTCAATGGCATGCCTTGTCGGACTATCGTGGCAAGTGGGTGACATTGTACTTTTACCCCAAGGATGGCACGCCGGGTTGCACTGCAGAAGCCTGCGAGTTCCGCGACAATGTTTTCGCCTTTCGCGACGCCAATGCCGTGATTGTTGGCGTCAGCGTTGATGATGTGGATGATCATCAGAAGTTTGCTGCAAAGCACAGCCTGCCTTTTACCCTGCTTGCCGATGTGGACAAGGGCGTGAGCAAGACCTATGGCGTGCTCAATTCATTTCTCGGCTGGAAATTCTCGCGACGTGATACATTTTTGATCGATCCACAGGGTCGCATCGCCAAGCACTACGCAGATGTGTCGCCCAAAGGACATTCCGCAGCTGTACTGGCCGATATCAAGGCGATGCAGAACGGAAAATAGCTAGCGAACTTTCCCAGCTTTATTCGCCAGCATCACATTGCTGAACACGCTGGTGTCTGCTTTATCAGGTATATGTGAGCAGAAGCCAATGCCCACATAGAATGGCTCGCTGAGGTGCAGCTCAATAGCCTTGCCAAACTGATGCATGGGCTCACCCTGCAGGCTGGCGTACAACGCAAATGAATCACCATGTTTCTCAATACCAATACGTTTGGCATGTGCTATCACCAGTTCATCGGGTGATTTCCCACCGGGCAATCCACCCCGACTGCCAATGCGATACTCCATATCTTTGATACGTGCGCCTTTCTCAGGTCGCATGGCAAGTTGGAGCATGCCGTCGCCGTGAAGTGCGACCACTGCTTCGGTGGAATCATCATCAAGACTCTGACGAATAACAAGCACCACCTTGCGATCAAAAAATCCATCGGCATCCGGAAAAGTTGTATCGGCTGCAAGCGAGATATCCCCTTTCATCTTTTTCCATAGAAAGCGGAATTCATCGCGCACGTACCAGATGTTGTAACCAGCTGAAGTGATGGAATATTGCTCGGTTGTCGCATCATAAGTTGAACTGCCATTGATCACGGCAGCACCCACATCAGTTTGCGCTTCAAAAATTCCAATCGGCTCGTTCACGGTTCGTGATGGACGATGAAAGTCCTGCGGAGGCGATACTTGCTTGTGTGTGGCCGAGCCGGGCAATGCCCACTCGGGCACGGGCGCCTCTTCTGAATGCCCAGTCAATGACATCAATGACAAAGCCATCATTAAACACAGAGAATGCATCTTCATTCGAACTCTCCCGGAAAGCGAACACATGACAATCTTGGCGTTATAGCGATAAACATGAGGTTTCTTCATTCGCAGCAATGAATATACAGCAACGCACCGTGATCATGTCATTGCAGTAGCGGCGATCTGTTAACGAGAATATCCAGATCGACCTTGAGATCAGTGCCTGTAAAGACTATTGTAGCCGCTGGTGTCGTCTACTAATTCTGAGAACAAATTTATGAGCATGCACCAACCAAAGCAAACGGCACGTCTCGCTGGTTTTCTTTATCTCGCGCTCGCGATCACTGGCGCTTTTGGAATCATGTACATTCCAGGCAGGATCATGGTTCCACTTGATGTCGCAGCCACGGTTAAAAACATCGTGGATCATCAGCTTGCTTTCCGATTGAGTATTGCCAGTCACATGGTTTCGCAAATCTTTTTCATATTCCTCGGACTGGCACTGTACCGACTGTTTCGAGATGTCGATGCGAAGAACTCCCGACTGATGATCGCTCTGATACTAGTTGCCGTAGTAATTGCATTACTGAATACGCTGAATCAGGTGGCGGCACTTCATCTTGCGCTGGGACAAGCCGTTGTCTTTGACCGCAACCAGCTTGATGCGATGACGATGTTCTTTCTGAATCTGGGTAACGATGGCACTGCGATTGCGCAGATATTCTGGGGACTCTGGCTTTTCCCGTTTGGATTAATAGCTATCCGATCTGGGCTAATGCAGAAGTGGATTGGCTACTTACTAATCGTTGCCTGCCTGAGTTATGTGGCGAATAGCACTGCTCATTTCTTGATGCCGGGCTATGCGCAGCTGGCCACTCGTGTGGCAGCCATTGCAGGAACGGCAGCGCAGATTTCAGCAATCTTGTGGTTGCTCATAAAAGGCGTTAACGAAATCAAAACGGAAGCGCCTCCGCCAACTCGCAAATCGTGATCCTGCATCACTGCAAGATCAAAGATCATCTTCCTCGTGAACCATCAGCCTTGCTTCGCTCCAGCTAACGTTGGTGGGCGTGGTCATCCAGATATACAGCTGAAGAAAGAAACGCGCGACCGGATTGATGGAAATCGTGGAGGTGTGAATAGTAATCGCAATCGCAGGACGCACTGGAGCTGGCACCAACTTGGGAGTTAGTACTGATGTTGATGTCGATGCTGGTGTTGAAGCCGGTCGCGATGTTGCAACCGGAGCAGGAGGCGGCATCAATGGAGGCGATCGACCTGATGATGGCGGTGACATCAACGGCTTTTCAGCAACGCGTAATGAAGCAGTTTCTTTCAGATGCTCCACTGATAGCGTCACACCCACTGGATTGTCTTCCACTAATGCAAGTTCTGTTGCCTCTGACTCGGGTTCATTCATTTCTACCATTTCAATTGGCGTGGGCAAGGTAGTAAAGCTACCGCCATTCGCGAGATGCTTGGCGTTCAATTGCAGATCGTGCAACACGCCTTTCAACATCATGCGTGTTGCCGCATCGAGATTCGGCGTCTGCAACATCTCTGTGGTTGCCTTGGTCATCTCACGCATATGCGTGATTACCTTTAGCTTGTGCGTGCGTTCGATCTTTTTAACGCGCTGCGCCTTGTCACGCAGATCATCCGCTTTGATGGGCAATTGGCTGGGTGGAAAGTTGAAGTTCTTGCGGTGCGCCAGCATGCGCATCGCCAACGCCGTGCCAGCAAGACGCGCCATGTCCTGCAATTGAAGGCGCACTTCATTGATACGTTGATTTTCGGTGACGGTTTCTTCATCGCAAATTTTTTCGATGAATGGCGTCAGCCATACCAACCGCACAGCCAGATGCTGTTCGATCTGCAGCAACTCATTGCCCAAGTCCTTCGCTGACATCGCCATGATGTTTTTATCCAGCGATTCCCATAAGCGACGAACCGCCGGTGGCAGCTCTTCGATATTGCTGGTGAGATACGCAGAACGAATCAAACCATCTTTGGCGTTCTCCAGTTGCGAGGCGATGGTCGCCAGCGTTTCCAATGCTTTGCGACCCACTTCGAGGCGCTGGCTAATATTTGAAATGTCCTCGGCGTGGTGCATACCGCGTTATCGGCCAAACATCTTCTTAGTTCACCGCTGGATGACTGGCGATGACTTGCCGCAACGTGCGCTGCTTCGCAAATTACATCAGGCGCATTCGCAGTCAGGTTGAAGTTGACAGAAGTCATCCCTGACGGAGAGTCATTGACGCAATAACTTGAACGCGTGAGTCCACTGATTATCCTTGAACCCTGGTATGCACCACAGTATGCACAAAGGCTCGATGGCACGCGCCGCTTCAACCTTGCCCATGTCTGCGACACCCCACCCAAGTGATTGAATTAGAGCACTTGCAGTTTTCTTAGCGCTCTCGTCATCACCACAGATAAACATGGTGGGTACGCCTTCACTGTAGTTGGGATGCACCATGCGTACCGAACCAACGGAGTTGAACGCCTTGACGAAACGCGCTTCCGCAAATTCGCTCTGTAATGTCTCCATCAACGATTTGTTGATGTCGGTGAAGAATTGCAACACACCATTCACTGGTGCGGCGTCGGCAATGGGATTGGTGGTATCAAGAATGACTTTGTTCCTGACATTTTCGGCACCAGCCTCTTTCAGTGCGGCGCTCGCGGCCGAACCGCGCACCGATAGCACAACGACCTCTCCGAATTGAGCGGCTTCCTTGAAGGAACCAATCCGCACTTTATCGTGATTGCGTTGCCACTCTGCCAGCTTGCCCGCATCTCGCGTACCGAGCATTACTGCATGGCCTTGTTGCAGAAATCCCTGCGCCAAAGTTTTTGCAACTTCACCCGAACCCAGAATACCGATGTTCATAATTGCCTCCAGGAGTACTACACTGCTTTCGATGTGGGGTCAGTTTGGGCAATGACGCTGAATCACACCAACGGATATTTTGAATAGAGGTTATTCATTTCATGAATACAAAACCAAGAAACATTGACGACTTCGATTTGAACCTGTTGCGTGTGCTTAACGTGTTGTTGCGAGAAGGCTCAGTAACCAAAGCATCGCAGCAACTCAATCTGTCGCAGCCAGCCATGTCCAATGCGTTGAATCGCCTGCGACAGCAATTGAATGATCCTGTCGTGGTCCGCGTTGGTAATCGCATGGTGCCCACGCCCAAAGCATTATCTCTGGCCGAGCCCGTCGGCGAATCGCTGCGTCTGATTCAACAGACGTTGCAAGGTAGATCATTCAATCCCGCAACCTTAGAAGCGCAGGCGAGATTGCTGGCAACTGATTATGTTTCTGGGGTGTTACTGCCACCGCTAACCAGACGACTACGATCATTGGCACCAGGTGTTTCCCTTGCCGTCATTTCGCCGTCGGAAGCAGGCAGCTCTGCCATGCTGGGCGAAGGCAAGTGCGATATTGCATTGGCCGGACCCTCGGCAGAGTTACATGACTCGCTCAAGCAGCAGAAGCTATTCGATGAAGAGTTTGTTTGCATTGCACGCCGCAAACATCCGTTGTTAAAGAAAGGATTGACGCTGGATGTTTACTGCGAAGCAGAACACGTCATGGCCAGCCCACGTGGCGGTGGCTTCAGCAGTCCGCTGGACGATGCGCTAGCCAGCGCAGGACGAAAACGCAAAGTATGTTTATCGGTCTCGCAGTTTTTACTGGGACCAAGACTGGTAAGTCAAAGCGATATGCTGATGACCACAGGCAAGCGACTAGCGGACTCGTTCGCGAAGGAACTGGATCTGGTGGTGTATCCACTGCCGTTTAAAGCGCCAGGCTTCCGCATTGTGCAGGCATGGCACATGAGACTGGATCGCGATCCGATGCAGAAGTGGTTAAGGGCACAGATACATGAGTGTGCGAAGGAGATATAAAAAAGAGGAGCAATGCTCCTCTTTTTTAATGACTCACGAGGGCGAGCTGGTAATAGCTTACAGTCGCACTTCAAGAATCGTCATTGAGTTGGTTCTGCCAGCCACACCAGACAATTCACCGCCAGTGAGAATGACATGATCGCCATTTTCTACCAGCTTCTTTTCCAGCAATAACTTAAAGATCGCTGGATAAACAAGATGCGGGCTGGTGTGAGTGATGTCGAATGACACGGGATACACGCCACGATACAGCGTGACGCGACGACGAGTGACTTCGTGACGTGTGAAAGCGTAAATCGGAATGTCAGTACGAATGCGTGACATCCACAATGGTGTGTTGCCAGATTCGGTCAATGCAATGATGGCGCGCACCTTCAGATGATTGGCCGTATACATTACCGCCATCGCGATAGCTTCATCGGGACGGCCGAAGTCCACAGAATCATAGCGACGCTGGTGCGCATGCGTGGTTTGATACTTCTCGGCACCTTCAATCACTGATGCCATTGCTTGCACAGCTTTGACGGGATACTTGCCACTGGCGCTTTCAGCAGAAAGCATCACGGCGTCCGTACCATCGAGCACTGCGTTGGCCACATCAGATACTTCAGCACGCGTTGGCACGGGGTTGTAGATCATCGATTCCATCATCTGCGTCGCTGTGATGGCAACGCGATTCTGCTTGCGGCATTCTTCGATGATGATCTTTTGTAAGCTGGTGAGTTCGGCATAACCCACCTCAACACCAAGGTCACCACGAGCGACCATGACTGCATCCGATGCCTTTACAATTTCAGCAAGGTTTTGAATCGCTTCGATGCGTTCGATCTTCGATACGATCTTGCCTTCGCCGCCAGCTTCATGCAGCAGCTTGCGCGCGAGCTCAACATCAGCCGCAGTGCGTACGAATGACACGGCGAGATAATCCACTTTCATTTGAGCAGATAACTTGATGTGTTCCTTGTCAGCATCCGTCAATGCATCTGCCGACAATCCGCCGCCTTGCAGATTGATACCCTTCTTGTCGGAAAGCTCGCCGCCAGTCAGAACCGTAGTGTGAATACGTGGGCCTTCAACGTGAGTTACTTCGAGCGACAACTGACCATCGGCCAGCAGCAACACATCACCCTTCTTCACATCATCGGGCAAGCTCTTATAAGCAACACCGACTGACTTGACGGTACCATCATTCGCACCCAGAGATACGTCAAGAATGAACTCTTCACCCTCGACCAGATTGATCTTGCCTTCGGCAAAACGTTCGATGCGGATCTTCGGTCCTTGCAGATCGCCGAGTACGCCCACCCACTTGCCGACGGTTTCACCCGCTTTGCGCGCCAATTCGGCACGACGGATATGATCCTCTGCCTTGCCGTGGGAAAAGTTCAGTCGCACCACATCGGCCCCGGCACGGACAATTTCCGTCAGCACTTTTTCATTATCAGTGGCGGGTCCGAGGGTGGTCAGAATCTTGGTGCGACGTTGCGTCAGTAACATGATGTATCTCTTCTTTGCTCTATGAGTTATTCGATGGTGTTGGAGTGCTTAGCCGCTCGCATTAACCGTTTCTGGCGCGTGCTTCCAACGCAGCAACAGCGGGCAAGGTCTTGCCTTCGAGGAATTCCAGGAATGCGCCGCCGCCAGTAGAGATGTATGAGATGTCCTTTTCAACATCATACTTTTCAATCGCTGCGAGTGTGTCACCACCACCGGCGATGGAAAATGCAGAACTCTTCGCAATGCTCTTTGACAAAGCCTTGGTGCCTTCACCAAAGGCATCGAACTCGAACACACCAACCGGTCCGTTCCATACGATGGAACCGGCCTTCTGCAATAGTTCATCGAATATTTTTGATGTCTGCGGACCCACATCAAGAATCAAGTCGTCTGCGGCAACATCTTTAACAGACTTGATCGTTGCAGGCGAAGTTGCTGCAAATTCTTTGGCTACAACTACATCAACCGGCAATGGAATCGTCACACCAGAAGTCTTGGACTTCTCCAGCAGCTTCTTTGCAATGTCGAGCATGTCGGCTTCATACAATGATTTGCCAACAGGCAGACCTTGTGCAGCCAGGAAAGTGTTCGCAATACCGCCACCGACGATGAGGTGATTCACTTTATCCATCAGGCTTTCAAGCACGGTGAGTTTGGTGGAAACTTTAGAACCGGCAACGATGGCGACCAGTGGACGCTTTGGTGCAAGTAATGCCTTGCTCAGCGCATCAAGTTCATTGGTTAGCAAAATACCGGCACAGGCGACCTTGGCGAAGCGCGCAACGCCATGTGTACTGGCTTCGGCACGGTGTGCAGTACCAAATGCATCCATCACATAGACATCGCACAATGCAGCCATCTTCTGCGCGAGGTCTTCCTTGTCTTTCTTCTCGCCTTTATTGAAACGTACATTTTCCAGCAATACCACTTCGCCGGGCGCTACGTTCACGCCATCCAGCCAATCCTTGATCAGCTTTACTTCTTTGCCGAGCAATTCGGACAAGCGCTTGGCAACAGGCGCAAGCGAAAACTCTTCGTTGTACACACCTTCTTCCGGACGACCGATGTGCGACATCAACATGACAGCAGCGCCTTTATCACGCGCGGCAGTAATAGTAGGTAACGAGGCACGGATACGTGCATCCGAAGTCACCACGCCATCGGCAACAGGCACATTCAGGTCTTCACGAATTAATACACGCTTGCCCTTAAGGTCAAGATCGGTCATGCGCAAAAAGTTCATCGGGATTCTCTCAGTTCAGTCTTTCTATGTAGTTGGGCTGAGTCTGCGAAACCCAATCTAGTTTGATCGCTTTTACGTTGGGCTCGCAGACTCAGCCCAACCTGCAAAAAAGAAGGCGAGATCACTCTCGCCTTCTTTGTTCAACTGCTTACTTGGCAATAACGCGTGCCATTTCCAGCACTTTGTTGGAATAGCCCCATTCGTTGTCGTACCACGACACCAGCTTGACGAAGGTCTTGTCCAACGCGATACCGGCTTCAGCATCGAAAATCGAAGTGCGTGCGTCGCCACGGAAATCCGTAGCAACCACTTTCTCGTCGGTATAACCAAGAATGCCTTTCAACGCGCCTTCTGATTGAGCCTTCATTTCGGCGCAGATTTCTTCGTACGATGCTTCCTTCACCAATTCTGCAGTCAGGTCGACAACCGAAACGTCAGAAGTAGGAACGCGGAATGACATACCAGTGAGCTTCTTGTTCAACTCAGGAATTACCACGCCCACGGCCTTTGCAGCACCGGTTGAAGACGGAATGATGTTTTCCAGAATGCCGCGACCACCGCGCCAATCTTTATTCGATGGACCATCAACGGTCTTCTGGGTTGCAGTGGTTGCATGCACGGTGGTCATCAAACCACGCTTGATGCCCCACTTGTCATTGATCACCTTGGCCAATGGCGCCAGGCAGTTGGTGGTGCATGATGCATTCGAGATGATGGCCTGACCTGCATAGGTCTTGTGGTTAACGCCATACACGAACATCGGTGTGTCATCTTTCGATGGAGCCGACATGATGACTTTCTTGGCGCCAGCCTTCAAATGCTTGTCAGCGGTTTCCTTGGTCAGGAACAAGCCGGTTGATTCAACAACGATGTCAGCACCTACTTCATTCCACTTCAGTTCGGCAGGATCTTTAACTGCAGTCAAACGGATCTTCTTGCCGTTAACGATCAGAGTGGTGCCATCAACTTTGATGTCACCTTTGAACTGGCCATGGACTGAATCGTACTTCAGCATGTATGCCAGATAATCTGGCTCGAGCAGATCGTTGATACCTACAATCTCGATATCCGAGAAATTCTGTGTGGCTGCACGGAACACCATGCGTCCAATACGACCGAAACCGTTAATACCAACTTTAATGCTCATATGCCTCTCCAATTAAATACTCAAAACAAAATCGTTACTACAAATTTGCAAACCTACCCCTAAGCCTGCAAACCAAATTCTTGATGCCGTTAACCGGCGAGAACCTGCTTGGCTGTCGCCAATACATTCTCAACCGTGAAGCCGAATTGCTTGAACAACTCTTTCGCTGGACCTGATGCGCCGAAGCGATCGATACCAATCACTTGACCATTACTGCCAACGTAACGCCACCAGCCTTCGCGCACACCCGCTTCAATGGCAACGCGCTTGGTCACTGCACGCGGCAGCACCGATTCACGATAGGCAGCATCTTGAGCATCGAAGGTTGCGGTGTTGGGCATGGAAACCACGCGCACTTTGGTACCGCTTGCGATCAACTGCTTGGCAGCATCCACTGCCAATGCGACTTCAGAACCGGTGGCGATCAGGATTAACTCCGGCGTACCTTGCGAGTCCAGCAACACATAGCCACCACGTCGGATATTAGCAATTTGCTGCGCATCACGCACTTGATGTGCCAATGCTTGACGTGTGAGCACTAACACAGATGGCCCCGTGGCGTGTTCCACCGCAGCGCCCCAGGAAGCAGCAGCTTCGATGGCATC
>DATAHE010000551.1:0-2607 GCA_036263355.1 Steroidobacteraceae bacterium
TATTGTATTTTCCTACGCGCTTACCTGGCTGATTCGTAAAATCCCATTAGTGAAACGAATAATTTGACTATGAAAACATAGGTAATACGACAACGCTGACTGACGTGGCTTCAAAAACTGACAACACTCTGGACCCCGCATTCCTCCGCCGCTTGCTGCGCGCAAAGGATCGCATGGATGCTGCTTCGCATGAGCAATGGCCAGTGAGTAGATTGGCCAGTGTGAGTGCAGTATCTGAAGCGCACTTTGCAAGATCATTCAAGGACGCATTTGGTTTGCCACCGCATCGTTACCTGCTGATGCGACGTATCGAAAGGGCCACCGCACTGCTACGTGATACGGACTTACCCATTACCGACATTGCATTTCAAACCGGCTGGCGCAGCCTGGGCACATTCGGTCGTACCTTCTTTGATATCACCGGCGAGAATCCCGGCACCTTCCGTGAACGTATCAAGGCTGAAAACCAAAAGGTGGAAGCCCTGCCCGCCTGCATCGTCAAGGCGGTACAACGCCCGAATATCACAATCGCAGTTTCGGAGAAGCGGCGTCGAAGCACGCGTGATAAAAAGCAGCCTTGAACTTTACGGAGGTTTTCATGAGTCAGGCAATCGAAGTGGTAGGCATCTATGTCCACGATCAGGAAGAGGCGCGTGCGTTTTATGTGGACAAGGTGGGTTTCCGCGTTCACACCGATGTGCAAAATGGTGGCTTTCGCTGGTTGACCGTGCAACATCCCGAACAACCATCATTTCAGCTCGGACTGTTTATTCCCGGTCCACCAATGGTGGACGAAGTAACCGCACAATCGCTGCGCGCCGTGGTTGCCAAAGGTGCGATGCCGCCGATGGTGCTGGTAGTAAACGACTGCCGTGCCACCTATGAACAGATGAAGGCCAAAGGCGTGGAGTTTATTCAGGAGCCCATTGATCGCTTCGGCACCTGGGACGCCGGGTTTCGTGACCCCTCCGGCAATGGCTGGAAACTGATTCAATCACGCGGCTAATAATAAGGCTCAAGGAGAGAATATGAACTGGTCGTCTATCATTAGAAAATTGCACCGCTGGATATCGATTTTGTTTGTGCTAACCGTCATCGCCAATTTCGCGGCGATGTCACGCGGCACGCCACCGGCCTGGATCACGTACTCACCCTTGGCGCCGCTTGCATTTCTGATTCTCACAGGACTGTATATGTTTGTGCTGCCCTATGTGAGCAAGCATGATTGACGTTTCAAGAAGAGATTTCTCTCAATCAATGCGAGAAGTCTTTCTGCTATTTAACGCTGCGGACACATCTACTCTGGTCAGATTTCTCTGGTAATCTGCCGCCTTCATCTAGATGTGGCAGAGAGAATGAACAAGACGAATCTGATACGTTTTACGGCGATGTTACTGACGGGATGTGGGCTTGTATCGCAAGCATCGGCCGATGATGATCACACACTCATAGATGATGCTCGCATGTATGTCACGGCTCCCGTACGCTGGGATGCACATGACTGGCTATATGCAGGCGGTGCAGTTGCCGCCATCGTTGCATCACATCATTATGATGATCAGGTGCGTGAGCATTTCATCTCCACCAATTCATTGGACCTACAAGACAAGCACAGCAACAAGGATACATTGCCTGCAGCTGCCGTACTTGCTGGCACTTGGGCACTGTCGTGGGTTTGGGATGATCCGGCTGGATATCGCGAAGGACGTAACATGATTGAAGCGAGCGTCTTCAGCCTTGCAACTGCATTCGTTGTGAAACAGGTTACGCATCGTGCTCGACCTAATGTGACAGCGGACAGCAATAGTTGGAAGGACGGCGATTCATTTCCCTCAATGCATGTCACATTCGCCAGCGCAATCGGTGGCGTACTGGCCGAATCAGGCGGCGATGATTTTCGCTGGCCACGACGCGTACTCGGTTATGGATTGATCGCAGGATCTGCTTACTTGAGATTGCAACACAATCAACACTGGTTGTCGGATACGGTAGCTGGTGCGGCACTAGGCATATCCACGGCGAACTTCGTGGTCAATCGCAATCGACCTCATTACTCTGCATCGACGTTCTCAGTGCTCCCCATTGATGGCGGACTGGCACTTAACTACTCAACTTCATTTCATTGAAACATGAGCACACTCTCGTCGAGCAATTATCTCTCCTTCCTGGCTGGACAGTGGACTGGGCAAGAAACTATTGCGCCGTCAAAGTGGGGCGCAGGTGGTACGGCGATAGCAACGATCACGTCACGACTGGATTTGAATGATAAAGCCCTTATTCATGACTATCGCGCCGAGCGCGATGGCAAGACATGGCTGACCGCTCATGCGATTTTTGTATTCGATGAGCCGAGCAGCCACTACAGCTTGTTCTGGTTTGACAGCCTGGGTTTTGTGCCAACGCAACCTGCACCCGGTCAGCACGATGGCAATACGTTGAAATTCATTCGCACCTCACCTCGCGGTCAGACGCGCCATACTTATACTTTTTCAGATGACAAACAGTACCAACTACTGCTTGAAAGTTCGTTTGACGGCGGCGCGACGTGGATATTGGTGATGGATGGGATTTACTCGAGAGCACATTAGCGTAGCGCAGTCTTTAACC
>DATAHE010000552.1:0-3803 GCA_036263355.1 Steroidobacteraceae bacterium
CAGACGATAACACATGATTGTTAACACGATTAACAACCTGGCACCGCTGGGCGGAAACCGCGGTGTCATTGCCGTCGCTGATCGCTTGTTGCAGAACGATGAGAGGTTTGCACTGGTCATCGTCATCAGCACACAAGGCTCCACCTATCGCAAACCCGGCGCACTCGCAATGGTTGCTGAAAACGGCACAACACAAAGTGTTATCTCGGGTGGTTGCCTGGAGCCCACGCTCCAAGATGCAGCAAGACTCGCGCTTCGCGAGAACCGTTGCTCAACGCTGCTGCTGGACACGTCCACCGATGATGATCTGATCTTCGGCTCCGGCTCTGGTTGTCGCGGAAAAATGCGCGTGATGCTAATTCCCGTTGCACCGCGAGATACTCATCCAATCTATCAGGTTATTACAACAATTTATCGGAACAACCTTGATCAGAACTATCGAGCACTCACATTTGCTCTCGCCTTCAACCAATCTCATTGCGGACAAGGTGCGGCGTGGACCAGTGAACAGCAATGGAGCTTCGGCGCACTGGCAAGTGAGACGACAAATTTCCGCGAAGCCCCACCTGGTGAACACGCAACACACATTCCTGACATTGGTAATGTGGAATACGCCGTCTTTACTATCGCCGCGCCACGTCGACTACTAATCATCGGTGCCGGTGTCGAAGCGCCGTATCTGATTCGGCTGACGCGCGCCATGGGCTGGCACACCACAGTCATCGATCATCGCGAGCAACAACTCGCATTACATGCTGACGATGCCGATGTGAAACTTTGTGCACGGCCGAACACCGTGTCGAACAATTTGAGAGAGATCTCTTTTGATGCTGCGCTCATCATGTCCCATAGTGCATCTGTTGATCTTGAAGCACTACAGATGATGGCGTTGCGATCAGAGCCCTATGTTGGTCTGCTGGGCCCTCCTGCGCGTCGGGATGAATTACTGTCACAGCTCACTGACTTGCAACGCAATCAGTTGTCGAATCGATTGCATGCACCGCTGGGCCTTAAGCTAGGTGGCGATGGTCCGGAATCACTGGCGTTATCCATCACGGCTGAACTGCAAGGCGTCTTTCATCATGGATGAAATAATGAAAATTGAGCTTCCTCATCATGCAGCAATTATCCTTGCTGCGGGTGCATCGCGACGTCTTGGTACTGCAAAGCAATTATTGAGCAATGATGGCGAGGTGCTTCTCCGTCGTGCGATCCGGATGGCACAGGAAACGAATCCCATACAGACGCTGGTTGTGCTTGGACATGATTCAGACACTCTGTTCGCCACCATCAACGATATGAACATTCAACGTGTTGATTGCGCGGAGTGGTCAAAAGGCATGGGCGCTTCGTTACGTTCTGGCATGGCGCAGGTAAGCGCTGAATGCGACGGCGCATTGATACTGCTATGCGACCAGATTGAATTGTCCACGAAGCACCTCCATCTGTTGTGCAACATCTGGCAACAACAACCAGAGCATGCAGTCGCCAGCGTTTACGCAAATACAATGGGCGTACCGGCGCTACTGCCCCGTTCCTGGTTTGACCGGATTGCCAGCCTTCAAGGCGATCATGGCGCGCGCGACCTGCTCCGCAGCGACCCAAGTGTGATTGGCGTCCTGGCGCCCAAACTGGCCCGGGATATCGATACCACACAGGATTTACTGGGTTAATAGTCGATTAGTTGGGCCGATTCACAGTCCATGCACGCCATGCCGTCTGGCAATTCCACCCCCAGGCGTTTATCCTTGCCAACCGTTTGCGCCGCCCAAAGCGTGCCGCACCGCTGGTTCGCCCAGCCACATCCAGGTTCGTTTTGTTAATTAGAAATAGGAAACTGCATATGACACCTTTCAAGCTAAAGCCCGGCGTGCTTTCTGGCACTGCCCTCACCGACCTTTTTGCCTATTGCCGCGAAGCGCAATGCGCGCTGCCAGCCGTGAACGTGATCGGCACCAGCAGCGTTAACGCCGCACTGGCTGCCGCCAAAGCCGCCAACGCACCGATCATCATTCAGTTCTCTCACGGTGGTGGTCAGTTCTATGCTGGCAAATCCATTGATAACAAGACCAACGTGGCATCGATTGCTGGCTCCATCAGCGGCGCACATCATGTGCGCTTGATGGCGGAAGCTTATGGCGTCACCGCCATTCTGCACACCGACCATGCTGCCAAGAAATTGCTGCCATGGATCGACGGTCTGCTTGATGCTGGTGAAAAATATTTCGCACAGACTGGCGAACCACTGTACAGCTCACACATGCTCGATCTGTCTGAAGAAACACTGGAAGAGAATCTGGAAATTTCTGCCAAGTACCTGGCACGCATGAACAAGATCAAGATGCTGCTTGAAATTGAACTGGGCGTTACCGGTGGCGAAGAAGACGGCGTCGATAATTCTGATGTTGATAATTCAAAACTGTATACCCAGCCTGAAGATGTGCTGGCTGCTTACGACAAGCTGAAGAATGTTGGTGCTTTCACCGTCGCTGCATCTTTCGGCAACGTGCATGGCGTGTACAAGCCCGGCAATGTCAAGCTGACTCCAGTCATCCTCGACAACAGTCAGAAGTTCATTCAGAAAGAACGCAAGACCGGCAATAAGCCTGTCAACTTTGTGTTCCATGGCGGCTCCGGTTCAACTCAGGCCGAAATTCGCGAAGGCGTGAGCTACGGCGTAGTGAAGATGAACATCGACACCGATACGCAGTGGGCATTCCATCATCCAGTGAAGAAGTATATGGATGAAAAAGATGCCTACCTGAAGTCACAGCTCGGCAATCCAGAAGGTCCTGATGCACCGAACAAGAAGTACATCGACCCACGTGCATGGTTGTACCTCGGCGAAAAAGGCATGACTGCCCGTCTGGTTGAAGCCTTCGACGACCTCGGTGCCAACGGCAAGTTCGTGTACTGATCATTCGGGCTCGCACTGAAATAAAGCCCAGCCGTCAATGACCGCTGGGTTTCTTATTATCAGAATTGAAAGTACAAGAATCTAGCTGTGCGATCAAAATACAACGTCGCAATAAACAGAAGCATCGCCACAACGATTGCGGAAGCGAACGTTGGTTTCCAGATTGCCCACTTCCACTCTAGCGATTTCACTTTATTCAGAGCAGGGGAATTGTCTCCGAGCAGCTGGTAGATATTTGGCGCGCCGAAAGCGATTATTCCCAGACCAAGAGCAAGCAGTAGATTGTTAACCAAAGGCAATGTCACCAAATTGTACGTTTCCCGCAGGCCAACTTTTAAAATGCCGTGATCAATCAGGAAACTGGATAGCGGACCAAGATATTGAACGTTGTTCGCCGGAATAACGATGGGCATGCCACTGCCATGGAAACCAGTCATCCCAGCCACCAGCTCAACAGCATCTGACACGTTGTTCGCACGGAAGAATATCTGCGCAAGTAGCACGGCGAGATAAGTGAGCGCAACGCTACCTACTAGGACTAGCTTCTCCTTAAGCCCTGTTTGCGTAACCTTTTTGGCCGGAGCTTTTACGAATATGCGCCACGCATGATTTACCGTCAGATAAATGCCGTGCAATAACCCATAAACAATGTATTGCAATCCCGCGCCATGCCAGATGCCCGCAAGAAACATGGTCGTCACTGTCGGCATTGCGATCATGTTTGCGAATCCTGGCAGGGTCGAAGCGGCAGCCTTACCGATGGACTGCCCAGCCTGTTGACGACGTCGGCTCACCCATAATGCGATTGGATTGTAAAGCAGCAAAGTAAGATATCGAGTCAAAGTAGTATGCCACCGCTGCCAAAAGTCAATTATCGATATCGACT
>DATAHE010000553.1:0-7788 GCA_036263355.1 Steroidobacteraceae bacterium
TCATGTTGACAAGCCATCGGGTGACACAATCGGCGCACGGAACCAGCGTCGTACGTTGTGCCATAACAGAAAAGGCAGTCGCAGCAACATGCCAATGAACATACGTGCATGCGCATGACTGATTTGCAGATTGTCGCGCAACACCTTGAAGTGCGAGACGCCGTCCATGGGGTATGTCACCGGCACTTTGACATTAATGATGCGCACACCGCGCCAGCACAGTCGCACCAGAATTTCGATATCAAAACTCATGCGAGTGCCAAGTTTGAAATTGCGCCAGATCCATAACGTCGGTCGAATGGGATAAACACGCAGACCGCACATCGAGTCGCGCACTTGCAATGAGAGAGTATTGATCCACACCCACACATGCGTGATATAGCGTCCATACAAGCGTGAACGCGGCACACTGGCATCAAACTCGCCGTAACCGGTGACCATCGCTTCAGGATTGGCTTTGGCAATCTGCAACAGACGTATTAAGTCTTCAACGCGATGCTGACCATCTGCATCAATCTGCGCGACATGTGTGAAGCCATCGCGTTCGGCGGCTTCGACGCCGGTCATCACTGCCTTGCCCTTGCCTTGATTAGGTTGATAGTTGATAACGGTCAACCACGAGGCTTCTTCATTTGCCAGTTGCAACAGCGTCGCATAGCAGCTTGAATCAGAGCCATCATTCACCAGATAACACTTCAATCCCAATGACTTGAGATTGCTCACCACCGTTGGAATGCTTTCGGCGTGATTGTAGAAAGGAATGACAATGCAGGCGTTGAAAGGCCCAACCGGCGGAAGTATGTAGCGGCTATTCATTGATTGCCTGCAGCGAAGGCGATGCGCCCGCTTGCACATACTTTGTCGTGTTCGCGATACTCAAATGACACTTCGCCTTTTTCAGCGGCATAGCGCAACCACAGCGAAACCGTGGTGCCGGGCATGATGAAGCGCATGAATTTCATATTCGTCATGGAGCAAAAATTTTCGGGCAGCGGGAAATACTTGCGCGCAAACTCCACCACCCATGTCGTTTGAATCACACCGGGCAATAGTCCTACATCAGGAAAATGACCTTCAAACCATTGCAGGTCCGGCTGCACATGCAACGTCAGCAGCACTTCGGTAGCCTGACCCGCATCTTGTTGCACCGACAGCTCCCGGGGCGCTGTACGGGGATTGGCCAGGATGCCACTCATAAATCAATGTAAAAAATATGGACCGCGTGCGAATCAGGCATGCGCGGCAGCAAGGATTTCCATCACCGCATCCACGACATCACCGACAGTGCGTACATGTTTGAATTGCAGCGGCTGGATCTTTTGACCGGTGAATTCCTTCAGCTTCAGGACCAGATCCACCGCGTCGATGCTGTCAATGTCCAAGTCGGTATACAGGTTGGCCTGCGGCGTGATCTTTGCCGCATCAATCTCAAACAGCTCCACCAGCGTGTCACGCAGATGGGCAAAAACTTCTTCACGGGTCTTGGTCGTCATGCTCTATCTCAGAAAATCAGTTACTTGCCCGGTTTCAGACACCGGGTCTCCATCAGGGCGGCCAGCTCGCGTTTTGTGCGCCTACCGCAGCATAGTATTCCACGAAAAACTCATTCAGCTTCCGGGCTCCCAGCACACCGCTGCGGCGGTCGGGATTGTAAACGCTTGGCGGCAAAGGCTCACCGACTTTGATGCAAAAATGTGGTCGACGCCGTGGAACTCGGTACCACGGGTAGCCCTTGGTTAGGGTGGGCTCGGATACTTCGATGGTGACAGGCAGGATATTCATCTGCGCCGCGAGCGCGATATGCGCCGCACCCCGCTGCATTCGCAACGGTTGCCCGGGCACACTGCGTGTGCCTTCAGGGAAAATAAGTAGTGAATTACCGGACTTCAGCGTATCGGAACAGTCCTGGACCAGTTCTTCGCCCATGCGGTTGGGAATGTAGGACGCCCAAATCACCGGCCAGCGCAGGAAAGGATGGCGGAACAGCCCTTCTTTGACGATGCAGTCGACGCGAGGCATCAGCGAGACCAGAAACACCACGTCGATGAGCGTGGGATGGTTGGCAATCACCAACTGGCCCTGCACCCACAGTCTTTCCACATGATGAACTTCGTACGTCAGCAGCCCGAGCGCGCGCATCAGCCAGACATAAACCTTAAAGGTAAGCTGCATGGCGCGCTGAATACGCCAGCGCGCACGGCTCCTCTCCCAGGAAATAAGCCGGATTGCCGGAAAGATCGTGGCGCTGATGAAGATTGCGCCAAGCCCGAACACGACAAAAACAAAGCCCGTGGCCAGCACACGCCAACCACGACCCAGTGGACTATCCAGAAACACGCCGCTCCCCATCTCATTGTTGTGGGCGCGAAGGATACGCAGCAGAACATCCCGGTTGCAATAAGGTGGCTTTAACTAGGCAGCGCGCAACAGGATGTAAAAGGCGTCAGCCGATGGACTCGGCTGTCGAGCTTACAGGGACGTACTAGCAGCGTCCTTTGCACATCCTGTTTCGAGCTGGCTGGTAATAGAGCCACAATAATGACGTCAGCTCTTCTCGCTTTCTCGGTTGATAATCTTTGTTTCAAATTGCACGGCGCGTCGATAAAATGCCGGACTCTCAAACGGCCCGTGAACAATCGGGACCTCATAATCAGGACAACAAAATGCCAGATTCAGCGACACTTACTCCCGACGAACTCACCATGGGCCAGCACCTGGTGCAGGCCTTGAATCTCGACGGGGTGGATCCGGCGAAAATCGCTCCCGATGCTGCTCTGTTTGGCAATCACGCCGAAGGCCTGGGACTGGATTCGATTGATGCGCTCGAAATCGCACTGATGATCCAGCAGCACTATGGCGTTGAATTGCGTTCCGAAGATGAACAGGCTCGTGCTGCGTTTACTTCACTGCGCAATCTGACCCAGTTTGTGCTGTCCAAGCGCAACTGATCTGCTCTTGCCGCCGGGTTAGTACAGCGTAAGCCCGGTGTAACACATGGCTGGACTTTTCTTTCTCTATCCCGTTCTGGCGCACCTTGCGACACTACTCCATAGCGAGTGGCTGGCATGGGCCGCGTTGACGGTCTTTTTTGCCGTGCCGTTGCTGCCCGCGCTGATTAAGATGAATGGCAAAGCATGGTTGATGCTGCTTATCGTGATGGGCATTCTGACTGTATGTGCCATGTCCGGCATCGAACGCTACGTGATGTATCTGCCGCCAATTATTATTCCGCTATCTGTGCTGGTGTTGTTCGCACGCAGCTTGCGTAGTGGACACGTTCCCATTGTCACGCGGGTTGCTCTAAAAATTCGTGGCAGCCTGCCGCCTGAGCTGGAGCGCTACACCAAACTCGTGACGCAATGCTGGGTCGTGCTTCTCATCGGCATGGCACTGTCGTCGTTACTGCTGGCACTGTATGCCACACCGGAATTCTGGTCGTTGATGACCAATGTCGTTCAATACTTGTTACTGGCGTCGGTCTTCCTGCTGGAGTATTTGTTCCGGCGCGTGTATTTCCGTCATCTGGAACACGAAAGTTTTCCAACCATGGTTGTGGCGCTGTTCAAGACAAGGATGCATTGATGAAGCTGCCTTTGATCAATGCTGTCGACAATACCCCGCTGATTATTCGCGACCAAGAATGCATCACGCGCGCAGGCTTTGTTCATGCGGTAGAACAACTGGCAGATCGATTACCGGATCGACGTTTCATCATTAATCTGTGTTCGACCCGCCTTGCTTTCATGCTGAGCTGGGTTGCTGCTGCGATGCGCGGCAAAGTCACATTATTACCACCCAATCAAACCAGCGGTGCTTTGCAGCTACTGCAAAGCCAGCACCCAGATCACGCTGTGATTGATGACTCATGTCTTGATCAGCTTGACTGGCGATCGTCCGCCAATACCTTACCCATGATGAATGGCGAATCGATCATCACCACCCTCTTTACCTCTGGCAGCACCGGTACACCACAGGCACATGGCAAAACGTGGGCGAGTCTGCTGCGCACTGCGGAACTGGACACACAGCGATTTACCCCAACGCCGGTTAACATCGTTGCGACCGTTCCCTCTCAACACATGTTCGGATTGCAAACTACGGTATTGCTTCCATTGATCGGTGGCTGCGCGATATTCGATACCAAACCGTTTTTTCCTGCCGATATTCGCGCCGCGTTGCAGGCGATACCGGCACCACGCGCACTGGTGACAACACCAACTCATTTGAGAAGTTGTATCGCAATGGGATTGCAGGTACCTAAGTTGCAGTTTGTGCTTTCCGCTACCGCACCCTTGCCTGTTGAGCTGGCAGCGCAAACTGAATCGCTGTGGAACACGCAGGTGCTGGAAATTTATGGCTCTACCGAAGCGGGTGCCATTGGCACGCGTCGCACCACCCACGGCGACGCGTGGCAGCTACATGCGGATACCAACATCGAGAAGAGCGATAGCGGCACCTTCTTTCATGCATCGCATCTTCCCGAGCCGCTGCCGCTGAATGATCAGCTTGAGTTGCTAAGCGCGGGAAAGTTTCGATTGCTGGGACGCGACACCGATCAGGTCAAGATCGCTGGCAAGCGTGGCTCGCTGAATGAAATAACGCGTGCATTACTGAACATTCCCGGCGTGATTGACGGCGTAATCTTTATGCCGTCCGATGCCGAACGCACTGCCGCATTGGTTGTTGCTCCCGCGTTAAGTACCGCAGCTATACTCGATGAACTTGCACACCACGTTGACGCTGTGTTTCTGCCGCGTCCATTGATCATGGTGAATCAGCTGCCACGCAATGAACTGGGCAAGTTGACTCACGCAGCATTGATGGCTGCATTAAGGGCACATGCTTGAGACTGTGCGCCGGTTTGGCAACTCAGATTTCGAAGTATCAGCTGACTTCATCAACACGACTTCAAAATACAACTTTTTGACCTTACATGAACTAACGACAACTCGATGACCAAGCAATGGGTACAACAAGAGCGCGGCGCACCATTCATGGTGCGGTTAATGCTGTGGCTTGCATTCAAGCTAGGCCGTGGTGGTGTGCGCTGGATTCTGTATCCAACAGTCTTTTACTTCCTGCTTACAGCACCACGCTCGGTGCGTGCATCGCGTCGCTGCCTGAATCGATTGCTGGGACGACGCGCTACCTTGATGGATGTTGCCAAACACTTCTTCACTTTCTCGTCGTGCACACAGGATCGCATCTTTCTATTAAGCAACCAGCTGTCACCGTTCACCGTCGAAGCTTTTTCGTCGCCGGGTATGCAGGAAACGATTGCAAAAACGCCGGGCTGCCTGTTGATCGTTGCGCACTTCGGCAGCACCGAGGCGTTAAGGCTAGCGCCATTGAAAACCTCGGTTTACTGCATGCCTTCTTCGGCAGCGCATGGAGAAAAGCCATCGGCAAGCACCGTTGAAGCATTACAGGTCTCGGTCCTTATCGACAAGAGAAGTAGCCCGCAGATCACCGCCCAATTGGAGGCCATCAATCCGGCACTCGCCGCAAACCTGATTGATGCATCCGAACGTGGCCCGGCACTGGTGCTCAAGCTTAAGGAAGCACTCGAAGCCGGCCGTCTTGTTGGCATTGCTGCCGATCGTACCAATCCTGGTGAAAGATCCTTCGATGTGCAATTCATGGGAGCAACGGCAAACATGCCGGATGGTCCGTGGGTACTTGCAGCAGCGCTGCGAGTTCCAGTCATTCTTGGCTTCGGAATTTATCGTGGCGGCGCTCACTACGAAACGCACTTCGAGTTGTTCAGCGAACGCATCACGTTGCCGCGGAACAATCGCAATGAAGCATTGCAGAACGTCATACAGCAATATGCTTTGCGATTGGAACACTACGTCAAGCTGGCACCATACAACTGGTTTAATTTCTACGACTACTGGAACGAAGACACTGACTCCCGATCATCTGGAGAGAAGAACGCGTGAGTGCGTATTGGGAACAACAGCGAGAACGCAGCACCAGAGCGGCGTTGCATCTGATGATCTGGGCAGCCGGTTTTTTTGGCCGCTTTATCATTCGTATTGTGTTGTATTTCATCGTTGGTTATTTCTATCTCACCAGCCCACGCGCAGTTCGTGCTTCGCGCAATGCATTACGACGCCTGCTGCAACGTGAACCCACGTGGCGCGATATCTACAAAAATTTCTATTGCTTTGCCGCGTGTACCGTTGATCGTCTGTACTTGCTGAAAGATCGTAAGCATTATTTTGATGTGTCAGTAGATCGCCCGGATGAAGTCGCGCAGATGACGGCACAAGGTCGCGGTTGCCTGCTTATCGTTGCGCATATCGGCAGCTTTGAACCCTTACGCATGATGGGCACCGACCAACGCAAACTACCCATCAGCATTCTGATGGATCGCAAACAGGGTGAAATGCTGGTCAAACTACTGGAACGCATCAATCCCGATTTTGCATTACAGATTATTGACGCCGCACAGCGCGGCCCAGAGCTGGTGTTGCAATTGCGCGATGAGCTGCGCGCGGGTCGCATGGTTTGCATCATGGGTGATCGAGCACGCGAAGATGAACGCGCATTGGAGGTGGAGTTCTGCGGCAGTACAGCGCGTTTCCCCGAAGGCCCCTGGGCATTGGCAACCGCATTGGGTGTGCCCGTGATACTGGGCCTCGGTTTATACAAGGGCGGCCACAAGTACCAGGCCTGCTTCGAGCTTTTCGCAGAGCAAGTTACTGCCACACGTCAGACGCGTACCGCCGACTTACAACGCTGCGCTCAGCAATATGCGCAACGGCTCGAACATTACGCCCGCCGCGCACCGTATAATTGGTTCAACTTCTATGACTACTGGCTTGATGAGCTGCAATCCACTTCTCGCCAGACATTAAACCAGACACCAACAAACACCAACCACAGACATTCATGAGCCTGCTACGCGTCACTGCTTATACCCTGACATCCGCGCTCGGTCACGGCCGAACAGCACATCAGGTTGCGCTTGCCAGTGGCAATACCGGTCTGCGCAAGCAAGTGTTTGATACCTGCAACATTGACTGCTGGATTGGTGAAGTCAGTGGACTGGATGCTGCATTGCCTGCAGCACTGAGAGAGTTCGAGTGCCGCAACCAGCGTCTTGCATGGCTGGCGCTACAACAAGATGGCTTTATGGAATCGGTGGCACGCCTGCGGGAGAAACATGATGCCAATCGCATTGGTGTATTCATGGGCACTAGCACCGCAGGCATTCACTCCATGGAACTGGCCTATCGTGAATGGCGTTCCCAGCACGACAATAAGAGTGGTGACGTCAACACATCATTACCGGACTGGTTCAGCTATCGACATACACAGAATCTGTATTCGATTGCGGACTTCATCAAGCATGCGCTGAATGTCAGCGGTCATTCGATGGTGATCTCCACTGCGTGTTCATCGAGCGCCAAAGTATTCGCAGCGGCTTATCGCTGTATGCAGATGGGATTCTGCGATGCAGCGATTGTGGGTGGTGTCGACAGTCTGTGCCTGACCACGTTGTATGGCTTCAACTCATTGCAACTGGTCTCCAGTGACATGTGCCGCCCAGCTGATGTAAATCGTCGTGGCATCTCAATTGGCGAAGCAGCTGGCTTTGCCATTGTGGAGAAAGCAGATGCTGACGTTGATTCCAATGCACTGCCTTGTGCGCTACTCGGCTATGGAGAAAGTGGCGATGCGCATCACATGTCATCACCTGATCCCAATGGCACAGGGGCTGCAGCTTCGATGCACGGGGCATTGGCACGTGCAGCATTGCAAGCTGGCGATATCGATTAC
>DATAHE010000554.1:0-2409 GCA_036263355.1 Steroidobacteraceae bacterium
CACGGCATTAACTGGCGGTCGATTTACCGTGGTGGGCACTGTTATCGGTGCTTTGATTATTCAGACACTCACTTCGATGATTTATTCATCCGGCCTGCCGCCTCAAGTTAATCTCGCGGTAAAAGCATTGCTGGTGTTTGCGGTGATGCTGCTGCAATCAACTGAGTTTCGCAGCACCATGCGTGGGCTGGTGTTCAAGCAAGGAAGCGCAACGTGAACAAGGTGCAAACAACCAACAGCGCCGCGAAGCGCTGGCAACTGGATGCGCGGTATGTACCGCTGGTCATCACCATTTCCTTGTTTGTTGCGATGGCAACTGCCGGTTCTGTTTTCTATGACGGTTTCTTTGCACCGCAAGTATTCTTGAATTTGCTCATTGATAACGCGTTCCTCTGCATTGTTGCAGTCGGTATGACGTTCGTGATTCTCACTGGTGGCATCGATTTGTCAGTGGGATCAATCATTGCACTAACGACGATGATCTCCGCATCGCTGGTCCAACAACACAATGTCAGCCCGTTCATCACCATTCCACTGGTGTTGCTTGCTGGTTCTCTGTTCGGGCTGCTGCATGGCTTCCTGATCCAGCGTTTCCGCTTGCAGCCTTTTATCGTGACGTTGGCAGGCATGTTCCTGGCTCGTGGCTTGAGTTACCTCATCAGTACGGAGTCGATCAGCATTGATAATGGCGTGTACACCTTCATCGCACAAACGCGCATACCGCTTGGCTCTGCTTCGTTGTCGATCAGTGCAATAATCGCAATTGTTGTGGTACTCGCGGGAATGTGGATAGCGCACGCCACGCAGTTCGGAAGAACGGTTTACGCCATCGGTGGCGACGAAGCATCAGCGCGACTAATGGGCCTGCCAGTCAATAGAACTTTGATTGGGGTTTATCTATTGAGCGGCTTCTGTTCTGCCCTTGCTGGCGTGGTGATGACCTTCTACATGCTCTCCGGCTATAGCCTGCATGCCGTCGGGCTTGAACTCGACGCAATTGCTGCCGTTGTGATTGGTGGCACATTGCTAAGAGGAGGAATCGGATACGTTGCCGGCACCTTCTTCGGTGTACTCATCCTCGGCATCATTCAAACACTAATTGTGTTCGACGGCACGCTCAGTTCATGGTGGACCCGCATCATGGTCGGTGTATTGCTATTGATCTTCTGCCTGCTGCAACGCTTTCTGGAAGCAAGACGCGCGCGTCGTTAATAAAAGTACCTTGCGTCCAGTGGCGATGAACCACTACGTTTGCTGGGATGGATTCCGCACTTTCAATTCTCAGTCAAAAGCAAACAATTTTATTGTCCGATCAGACGTTATCAGATATGAATGTTTCGGTCCTTACGCTGTGATCTCTTTCTTTATAATCGCCACCAACTTGCGAGACACACTGACAAAGATGCTGTCTGCAGAACCTTGTAATAGCACGCGACCTGGCATTTCCCGCATCACATCATTCGCGGGAGCACAACCATCAAACCGCACCCGAAATACGGATTCTCTTGGTAACACTTCGCCAGTAGTGCTTTTACGGCTTGCGATTGGGCCGCCATAAACACTGGCTACATATAGCTCATCCAGCGTCGCGACGTTAACGCGATCAATGCCACTGACGCTGCAGTGATGCGCATGAAGCTCCGGCAGATCGCCAATAAAGGTTGCTTTCGCGCCATCCTTCACTCGCAGCAAATCGGCTTCATCGACAAAAGCTTCACCTTTAATACCTGTGTCGCCGATTACCCCAAAAAGATATTCGCCACCTTTTAGCCATATGCCGCGACGTAAATCCGGATTCATATCCACAATCCTTCCACCGAATGGCGCACGCAACGTTAACTGTTCTATTTGAGCCCGCACGCCTGCCAACGCTTCCCGTGCTGCTTCCCAACGTTTGCGTAATGCAGGTCCAGCTTGATGTAATTGATCATCGAAAGGTTGTTGCTCTACTTGCCAGCGCAGAGTTTGTTCTTCAACGGTAATCTGCTGTAGCTGATGCTCAAGTTCTGGTGAAGACAATGTCGCCAGCACTTCGCCCGCTGCAACACTTTGTCCTTCACGCAAACTGATGCCTTTAACTACAGAAGGGTGTGCTGCATAGATGCCTTGCGCATTGGTATGCGAGATGACTGCGGGTGCCAATATGGAGTGTCGCCATGGAACAAATAACACCAGCAACAACATGAATACTATCGCGGCACTACGCATGGATTGCCGATTCCAGCGCATGCTGCGTCGGCGTTGCCACCAGTGAATGACTTCACGTGTCATCGGCAGAGCAATGAACCAGCCGATCTCAACCAGCATCAATATGATACCGAGTGCGCGGAAGAAGAAATGAAACACCAGCAAGGCGATGGAGAAGAACAGTACCAGTCGATATAACCAGGCGATCAGTGAGAAGCCGAT
>DATAHE010000555.1:0-4079 GCA_036263355.1 Steroidobacteraceae bacterium
ATTGCCCATCATTTTGCTTTCGATCAGTTTCTCAGCATCGTTAACCTTGCCCGCGAAAATCAGCTTCCGAACGTCATCCAGCGCCCCAAATGCTTCTGGATTGGTGTAGTCATGCGGGCTGCCGCCCCACAGCGTCGCTTCGTTGATCTGTAAACGCTCATCGCGCACACCACCAAACACCATCGCACCGATACGACCATTGCCCAGTGGAAGAGCTTCGTTCCAGTTTGCAGCCGGTCGATTGAAGACAAGTCTGTAGTTAGATGGCACGTCCGCTTTCGCACTGAGCGAAAGCGTTGCAATGCTGATGCAAGCTAAAAGGTATCGGGCGAGCGTATTCAGTAATAATTTCATTTGAGATGGTCTTGTAAGACTGGTCGAGTGATATCCACGAGTTATGGAAGAGCAGCTCTAGTCGGTATTGTTGGCATTTTCAAAACTGTCAAAAACAGGACGTTTTTGCAGAGCCTACAGGGAAGTATTTATGGCGCTTTTGAACATGGCAACAATATCGACAGGAGCATCACCTAAAAGCAATGAATAATAAGACTCAATGATCCAGATTCAGCCAGCCCTTATCGTATTCAACCGGTACGACAGCAGCACTATCCCAAGGCTGAGCAAGCTCCACCTTAACAATGGTATCGATTGCATCTGCAATGACGGGCACATTAATATGGGTGTACTGCCTGTCTTGCGAGAATGATACCGGCTTGTTATTCGTCGTCATCTTGACGATGCGAACCGGAAGATTAGGCAACGCCACATTAGACGCGTTATTCAACACATGCACATAGATGATTTTGCTGCGGTGCGTGGACACGCCATAACCGGCAGGTAGCCACGGACCACCACGCGTTCCATAAATACTCTCACCGTTCTGTTGCAACCACTGACCAATTTCACGCAATCGTTGCACCTGATTCTCTTCCATCTGACCATCGGCTTTCGGACCAATGTTGAGAATAAAATTTCCATCGCGTCCAGCAACCTCCACGAATAACTTGATGAGATGCGACAGTGACTTGATCTTCGCATCCTTCTGATATCCCCAGCCACCTTCCACAATGGTAGTACATAACTCCCACGGAGTCTGGTTATCAAACTTGCCCAGCGCACCATCGCCTTCGCGCGTGCGGAAGTCAGCGGCTGAGTTGGTACGATCATTAATAACAATACTTGGTTGTTGTTCGCGCAGCTTCGCGACAACCTTCTTGTCTTCCCAATCAAATCGACCTTTGTAAGGCTCGTTGTTCGCACGCGCCTGCCACCGACCTTTGAATTGAATGCCACCCATCCCCAGCCATTCATTACCGCCACCATCGAACCACAAGATATCTACCTTGCCATAGCGTGTAGCGAGTTCGTTTATCTGGCGATGATATTGCTCGCGCATTTTGATTGCGCTGTCGGTATACAAGTCAGGAAAAAAGAAGCCAGGATAGCGCCAATCAATCGGCGAGTAATAAAAACCCACATGTAGTCCCGCCTTGCGAACCGCCTTCGTATACTCTGCGACGATGTCACGATGCGCGGCAGCCTTAACCGATGTGTAGTTGTTGTTCTCATCATCAAACAATGCGAAGCCATCATGATGTCGTGTGGTAAGCACGGTGTACTTTGCGCCTGCATCACGCGCCACTTGTGCCCATGCATCGGCATCAAAGCGCTGTGCCGAAAATTGATCGGCTAACTTGGCGTAATCATCCGTTGATATCTGCTCAAACCACTGTACCCATTCGCCACGTTCGGGAATGGCGTACAACCCCCAATGAATAAATAGACCAAAGCGCGCCTGTTGCCACCATGCAATTCGTTGTACTGCCTCATCGTTATTGATCGACGGATCTCTATCCAACGGTGCCCATTGCGCGGACACCGTTGATGAGATCAAAGCGCATAACAAAATTGCGTAGTAAAAGACGCGCATTTTCATAACTATCAAATACCGCTTACTCGGGCAGTACCTTGGTGCCTTTCACTTCAAAGTTGGAAGTGATGACAGGTGCTTCTGTTCCCGGTTGTCCACCACCGACAGCCACGCCGTACTTGCCTTCAGAGATCTGAATGGTGCCACTTTCGCTCACCATGCTCAGATCACGATCACGCAATTCAAACGAGACTTTCTTTGATTCACCTGGGTTCAGATGAACACGTTTAAAGCCACGCAGTGCACGCAATGGTGCACCTGCAACTTGCGGGAAGGTCAGATACAACTGTGCCACTTCGTCGCCAGCCATTTTGCCTTTGTTGGTCACCGTGGCTTCAACCTTCAATGCGTCACCAGCATTCAGCACTGGTTTCGCGAGCGCAATGTTGGAATAACCAAAGGTGGTGTAACTCAAACCATGACCAAATGGATACAGTGGCTTGCCTTCGAAATAGCGATAGGTACGTCCCTTCATCGCGTAGTCTTCGAACGGTGGCAATTGATCCACACCAGTGTAGAAGGTCACAGGCAAACGACCAGAAGGATTGTTCTTTCCAGATAGAGTTTGTGCTACTGAAGTACCGCCCTCTTCCCCTGGATACCAGGCTTCAACAATCGCGTTCACATGTTCCTTCGCCCAGTTGACTGCCAGCGCACTACCGTTAGCGAGCACCAGTACCACAGGCTTACCTGCACCACTCACTGCCTTTAACAGGTCTTCTTCAGGTTTGGGCAAATTAATACTGGTGCGATCACCCCCCATAAAGCCTTCTTCGTTCACCGGCATTTCCTCGCCTTCAAGTTCGGCAGTGATACCCATCACTGCAACCACTATATCTGCATTCTTCGCTGCCTCAACGGCAGCTGGATCGGGCTTCGGATCGTATTTGGACCAGATCAATTGCAAGCTGTTGTGCTCTTTGTCACTCGTGGAAAAGTGCACCTCTATAGGCGTCTTCTTGCCTTTTTCCAATTGCAGATGGCCCATTCTGGTTACCATGTCACCACCCGCCCAGCCACCTGCTACACGCTTGCCATCCACCGTCACGCCGCCGTAACCGGAATCGTAGCGAACACCAATGCTATATTCACCCGCTTCGCCCACGGTGATGAAGCCCTTCCAGTCAACACGAATGGGTGTCTTGCCTGACATTTCTTTCGGCAATTTTTCCTTCGTCAAATTCACCACCTGATGATTTTCCTTAGCAAGCACTTCCGGATTTGGCTGGAACGCATTAGCAGTGTTGGAGAACGAAGCTTCCAGACCTGGTTTGCCGTCAGCCGTTGACAGGGCACTGCTCGGAATCAGCTCGCCATCTTTCCTCAGGAAGTCTGTACCTGCAACGAAGGTAATTTGCGCCTGCGGGAATTCGGTCTTCAGACCTTCAAGCACCGACACACTGTGGGTTGGCGTTCCGTTGTAGTTTCCATACATGTACGGCTTCTGATCACCCAGTGGGCCAACCAACGCAATCTTCTTCACCGCCTTCTTCAGTGGCAAGGTTCCATCGTTCTTCAACAACACCAGCGACTTGTTGGCCATTTCCAGCGCCAGTGCGCGATGCTTGTCGCTGTCGAGTTCCTTCTCATCAATCTTGGTATAAGGAACCATTTCTGGTGGATCAAACATACCCAGCTTGATACGGGCAATAAACAAACGAACCAGTGCCGTATCCATTTCGCTTTCTTTAAGGAAGCCCTGCTTTACTGCATCAATATAAGGTCGGTAATCGCCGTCATCGGTTCGCTTTGCGTAATCGATGCATTCATTGTCCATACCACGCTGTACCGCCAGAGCCGATGCCTCGGGTTGTGTCTTGGTAAATTTGTGATCGCGATAAACATTCACCACGGCATCACAGTCAGACACTACATAGCCGTTGAACTTCCACTTGCCGCGCAACTGATCCTGTAGCAGGAACTCATTCACGCAGGCTGGTTGACCATTGATGCTGTTGTACGCGCACATGACGGAAGCAGCTTTGCCTTCAGTCACGGTGGCGCGGAACGCAGGCAGATAAGTGTCTAGTTGATCATGCTTGCTGACTTGTACATCTGCCTTGTGGCGTGTTGATTCTGGACCACTGTGCACGGCATAGTGTTTTGGCGTTGAAATCACACGGTAGTAATTGGGGTCGTCACCCTGCAT
>DATAHE010000556.1:0-3656 GCA_036263355.1 Steroidobacteraceae bacterium
AAACTGCCGGATGAATCTCCGCCGGTACCGACGATATCAACCAGCGGCGCACCGTCGGAAATCACCGGATGCTTGGCGAGCTTGCGCATGGCTTTGGCGAAGCCACGCAGTTCATCAGCGGTCAATCCCTTACTACGTAAAGCGGCAAGCAACGCACCAGCCATTGCTGGCGCAAGCGTCTCATTGGTGAGTTCCAGCAATAACTGCGATGCTTCCGCTTCGCTCAAGTTGCGATGCTCCAGCAGATGCTCCAGTGTTTTTCTCAACTCGTTCATGTCTGTCTCATCTATCTTACTGCCGACGTGTTCTTCAAAAAGTTATTCATTAACGTTGGCCCTTCAGGCGTCAGTATGCTTTCCGGATGGAATTGCACGCCTTCAATGACATACTTCTTGTGACGGATGCCCATGATCTCACCTTCCGGTGTGGTGGCAGTCACCTCCAGTACATCGGGTAATGAATCGGGTTGCGCAATCAACGAATGATAGCGACCTGCTGAGAACGGCTGCGACATGCCAACAAACAGATTTCTGCCATCGTGCGTGACCATTGAAGTCTTGCCATGCATTTGTCGCTGCGCACGTACGACCTTGCCACCAAATACTTCGGTAATGGATTGATGTCCAAGGCACACACCAAAAATCGGCAGCTTGCCTGCGAAGTGCTTGATCATGCTCATCGACACACCGGCATCATAGGGCGTACCGGGGCCAGGAGAGATACACAGGTGGGTTGGCTTCAATGCCTCGGCTTGTTCAATAGTAATTTGATCATTGCGATGCACCAGCACTTCGGCATGCAACACCAGAAACGCCTGCACCAGGTTGTAAGTGAAAGAGTCGTAGTTGTCGATCAACAACAGACGGACATTTTTGTTTGCACTCATTTTATAACCCTTCCTGAGTCAGTTGCAGTGCGCGCCTCAAGATCGCGCTTTTTGCCAGCACTTCCTGATATTCCTTTTCCGGAACGCTGTCTGACACAATGCCTGCACCGGCTTGAAAGCTGTATTTGTCACCGCTGAATACCAGCGTGCGAATGGTAATGGCCTGGTCAATAGTGGTGGATTGCAAATCGGAACCGGCCTTGCCGAAGTAACCAATGGTGCCGCCATAAAAGCCACGACGACAGGGTTCCAGTTCGTCAATGATTTGCATCGCACGTACTTTGGGTGAGCCCACCAATGTTCCAGCAGGGAATGCAGCGGCGAATAAATCAAAGGCATCTTTATCTGCCGCCAGTTCACCTTGCACGCCACTGACGATGTGCATCACGTGACTATAACGTTCAATGACACGATAAGGATTGACATGCACACTGCCGGCTTTGGCAACACGGCCCAGATCATTACGTGCCAGATCAACCAGCATCACATGCTCGGCGTTTTCTTTTGGATCGGCCAGCAATTGTTTTTCAAACGCAAGATCTTGCTCATTGTCGGCACCGCGAGGCAATGTGCCTGCAATGGGTCGTAACTGTGCCTGACGGTTATGCATCTTCACCAACGCTTCGGGCGATGAGCCTGCAATGACGTGATCACCCAGATCACAGTAGTACATATAAGGAGAGGGATTCAGCAGTCGCAACGCGCGATACGTTTGAAAGGGGTCAAGTTCGCATTCACCCGAGAAGCGTGACGCGAGAACTAATTGATACACATCGCCCGCCGCAATGTACTCCTGCGTGCGCTTTACATTGGCGATGTACTCGGCTTCGTTCAGTGACGCAACGGGTTCGGAGTAGCGTGCTGGTTTATCAGTCAACTTCAAGCCACCACGTAAAGCCTGAATCACTTCTTTGCGCAGCGATTGTCGTTCTGCATCCGATCCCGCGTGCAACAACGCCATGCTGCGAGTGAGATGATCAAACACCAAGATCGATTGCGGTGCGAAGTAATGTGCATCGGGCTGCGAAGGGTCAACCGGATGGCGCGATGGCAGTCGTTCGAAATAACGCACCAGATCAAAACCTGCCACACCGACCAATCCACCAATCAATGGCACGCCAGGGATCGAAGGGGTGGGTAAAGGTGCTTGCAATAATGCATTGCGCAATGCATTTAACAGCTCTGTTTGATTCGCTGGAATGGGTAGTTGCTTGTTGCCAATGCGCAGGCCCTTGGCGTCGAGCCGCACTTCAAGGCAGTCACCAAAACCAATGAATGAGTAACGTGCCAGCCGTTCGCCGCCTTCAACACTTTCCAACAAAAAACGCGGACGAAAAGGCTTCAGCTTCATATAGGCCGACACCGGCGTGTCCAAGTCGGCCGCGATATCAAAAGGTGGTTTCAAGCAAGGCTCCTTTGTCGGGTTTGTTCAGAACCCGCGTTGTCTCCGCAAGGGGAGCGGGCAATAAAAAACCCACCCCCGGCTTGATCGGAGATGGGTTGGGTCAGAATTCTTTACATCACTATCTACATTGCAAATTGCACATCGATCATGGCCCGCCACTCCGGTTATGAGCGGCGCCACCAACCCGAATTTGCAATGAAAGCAACGTGTGACATGGGGCGGGAGTATTAACGGAATACGACAAAGCGTCAAGGGTTTTGCCTGAATGCCGACGCACTTAACGCTAAACATAAGTGCACCGGCCTGCGGGAACTCCCGGCAGCGTCCGGATGCACATCACAACTTCCAATGGAAATGGGGGAAAGGATGATCAGCTGCGGCCGCCAACGCCGCTGTACCTTATGGCTACCGTGTAAATGGTTTTCACGCATGAACCTGTATAAAAAGACCTCGCCGTATACCCAACTGTCGGATCACGAGCAGCGCAAATTTCCGCGCAGGCTCTTTCGTCATCAGGTCAGCATTGGCTTGCCCGATGGCAACATCATTCAGGGATATACCATTGATGTCAGTGCAACAGGGCTGAGCGTGTTGATTCCCCGCAAAATGAATATCAATGACGTGTGCGCCGTACGTTTCGGCATCATGATCAACGGACAGATCATGCGCGTTGCAGGCGCGGGTCGCGTTGCAAATTGCAGCTGTGCTGGCGAAGGCTTTCGAATTGGCATGCTGTTCTCCGCACAGGACTCATCCGTGCAGCAGGCCCTCGCAGATTTTGTGGCTTCCTAAGTCTTTCCAGACAACTCCATTGAATGAGCAGGTGATTCCATCATCGCTTGCTTGAATCTCTTTTGAGCAACACCACATTCTATTAACTGCTTGCAGTGCACTATTGATTGGCGCTTTAATCGCATCGTTATCAACGACCGCGAGCAAGCCATGCCCTACGTGAACATCAAGATCACCAAAGAAAACGTTACACCAGACAAGAAAGCAGAGCTAATCAACGGCGTGACGATGCTGTTGAAAAATGTACTGGGCAAAAATCCACAAACAACTGTGGTTGTTATTGACGAAGTAGACACCGACAACTGGGGCCTTGGTGGTATCTCCGTCACCGAGCGTCGCAAGCAGGGTCTTTGACTCGACAAGAATTACCACGTATTCGATGGCCAATAAGACCATTGTTAGTGACTTACACTTAAGTGGCTGAGGTGTCCGTCAAAACGACTGCTTGGTAATCACCTGCAATTGTAGCTTGCGTGCAGTGCCCGTTGCATTCAATGGATAAGCAGCATTGAAGTGAAATACTTCTCCCTTGCTGGAGCGAATGCTGCCAAGGCGCAAACCAATACCGACATC
>DATAHE010000557.1:0-2649 GCA_036263355.1 Steroidobacteraceae bacterium
CAGCCCATGATTTGACTAGTCCTCCCCAGGCACTATAAGACCACTTATTGGGGCCGATGTAACGGAGGTATAACTTGTCGCCATTTGGAGATTGGGTCACCGTTAGAGAGGCATGGCCATCTGCCATGCCTCTAAGGTTAACTCCGAGAATGTAATGCTCATGAATCCCTGCCTCAGTAATCATGCCGTACCAGCCACTACGATGTTCCATCAGCCAGTGTTCCGTAGCGCTCAATTGACTAGAAGTGAGAACCCTTGAAGCCGAATTGTTATTATCGGAAGTAACAGTTCCTGATGTGAATTCCAATTGGCCTTCAATTGTTCCGGCGTGTGTTGGAGAGCTTAAAAATAAACACGTCGATAAACAGATGGCAGTTCTTTTGAACGCAAGAAGAACTATTGATCCCGTTTTCTGGTCGACACCAGCTCTCCCGCTTTGGCTACACATTTACAATGCTAACTAGGGATCACGGAAACTTCGTGAACAAAGTATCAACTGCTTTGCGAATGCGTGCTTCTGCAGTCGCGCCCGAACCGCTATTAATGTTCTCGGCAACGGAAGCATGCCATACGGGATCGCGTGACTTGTTATCCAGCAAATCAATAGCGATGCGATGTTCGTTATAGGCGTACACATCGTTGTCCCACATGACCGATGAACGATAACCACGACCACCCCAACCAAGGCCGAAGCCTATACGTGGTGATACGGGTTCATTCTCCATTACTTGTCGTGAGCCGGTTGAAACACTGACGATACAATCAGGTGTTTCACCTTCAGCTGCTGCATGCAATCCACGTTTGGTGAGATTCGCCTCGACAGCGTCACGCAGGCGGCGTGCGTTGATGGGGTTGTTGAACGCGCTGGCGTTGGTGCCGCCGGTGTATTCAAGTTGATAGGAGTGATAGTTGCGGATGTTAAAACGTGAATCCACATCGGACTGGACCGTCACGCATCCGGCCATTACTGTTGCTACAAGCACCGTTGCAACAACAGAAACTCGTTTCAGTTGTGTCATGAATTGATATGACATGATTTGCTCCCTCAGCATCGAATCAGTAGTTGGGGATCATGATACTCAAGTCCATTGCATGTGGCGTGACCATACATGAAATTTCATTTAAGTAGCCCGTGGATAGCGGCGACACTCGCTTTTGCCGATCTGCCTACGCCTGAGTACTGCAAATACTGTCAGCGGTTCAGGTCGTCAGCACCTAAAACAGGAAAATCAGGAAAATAATGTGGGGGCGCTGTCTGGAAGGACAAGGCTACTTGGCAGTTTTTTGAGGAGTGACCTGGATCTTTTCCAGATAGTCGACGATCTTGTGAATCAGATCTGAGGTGGCGCGTTCGGCTTCGGGGTCACCCTGCTCGGAGCGCAGCAGCTCTTCGCCCCATACCGGCATGGTGCGATCATCCTTGTTGTGCTTGCCGATGGTGATTCGACCATCAACAATTTTCATGATGCGCTCTTGAGGGAATTCACCACGATTGCGTACCGTCAGCAAGGTTAAATCTGGAACGATTACCCCTAATGACTTTGCCACCTTGCCATCGCCATGTGCCTGTGGGCCATGGCAGCCGGCGCAAAAACGTTGATAAAGTTGCTCACCAGAATAGCTGGTGAAATCCGCAGCCTGCGTTGAAGTAAATCCAAGTGCGAGCAGGGCAGTAACGTATTTGAAATTGCGCATGATATGCATTGAATCCTAACCTTGCGTCAGTGTCGCTAAGTGGTTATGCAATTACATCTTCGTAGTAACCGCAATGGGTACCGGGTGTGCGGATAGCTGCATCTCGCGTTGCAGCTCTTTGCGTGCCGCCGCCAGATCATGTTGGAAGTTCTTGTTCTGTGTCATTAGTGTCATGGCCGCAGTGGCAACAATACGTCCTGCAAGCAAATCGCTCGGGAAGTGAGCGCCAACAATCATGCGCGATTCACCATACTCAATGCCACGTTGAAACAGCGCGGCTTGCTTTTCCGGAACCAGTTGTGTCCACAGCAGTATGCATGCAGTGCCGTACGTGGCGTGGCCACTTGGGTACGACGAATACTCGAACAGGTGTAACGATGCGGCGTCTGGCTGCTCCTTGCGTGGTGCCACATCAGCGAGTCTTTCCACTTTGTCGCTGACAACAAAAGGGCGGGGTCGTTGCCAGTAGCGCTTTAGTATTCCGGTAGCCGCATTGGCTTCATTGGCTGCACGGTTCAGAAAGGCCGCTGTGAGTGGTATGTGTCTGACATCAAGCTCCACACCGAGCACATCGGTCATCCTGAAACAACTGGCATCACTGTCGGCAATGGCTTTGTCATAGCGAGCACCACTGCGATTGTTTGCTTGCATATCCAGCACCGCTTGCAGCTCGCGTTGCTGTTGTGCAGAGTCAGCTGCCGGAGGTGGCGCAATCAACGGCAGCCAGTCTATTTGCGATGCTTTAAGGTAGCGGGGTGCGTCGTCCTTGCTTTGATCGGCAAATGCAGAAGCTGATAAACATGTAATCAGTAATACAAGTAGTGATTGTTTCAGTGAGTTCTGCAGTTGCATTACATTCCCCAATTACATCTCACGCAGGCCACTGACGATCGGCATATTGGCAGCGCGGATACCCGGCATGATGCCGCCGATGAAAGCCAGCAACATGGCGTA
>DATAHE010000558.1:0-8961 GCA_036263355.1 Steroidobacteraceae bacterium
TCATGTGTATCGTGGGCATCATCGGTTTCCTCGGCATGCGCCAGACCAACAATCACCTTGACGGCATGTTTAATGGACGTCTGGTGCCTGCAAGCTGGGTAGATGAACTGATCACCCTCGAACGCAAGGGCATCGAGTCCATCGAACTGGCCACGATCAAACAGGACCCGGCATCGGTCTCTGTTGCGGTTGACACAGTGAAAGGCAATGCCGAAAAGATCAAGGAAATCTGGGGGAAACTTGACAAGGTTCAAGTGAATGAGACCCAGGACAAGATCATCGACAAATTTGGTACCAACTTGCTGGCCATTCTGGACATCAACATGAATGCCGTGTCAGGCATGCAGAACGGCGGCGGTTTCGACAAGGCTGAAAAAGCCATGCTCGAACAGGCACGTCCCAAGTACGACCAGTTGACAGCCATTGTTGATGAACTGAAGAAATCACAGATTGAGTCCGCACAGGCATCGTGGGATGAAGCACGCGCTGAATTCCGCAATGAAAACATTTTGATGGTTACTGCCATTCTTGCTGGACTTGGTCTGGCTGCATTCCTCGGCATGTTGCTGGTTCGTTCTATCATGGATGCCTTGAACGTTGCAGTAGGCGTTGCCAACCGCATCGCATCCGGACATGTTGGCAATCACATTGATGTCAGCACCAATGATGAACTGGGCGAATTGCTCAAGTCATTGCATACCATGGACAGCAAGCTGGTGGAAATCGTCAGCAATGTCCGTACCACTGCAAGCTCGGTGGGCAGTGCGGCCAGCGAGTTGTCGCAAGGTAATGATGATCTGTCCAGTCGTACACAGGAACAGGCTTCAGCGCTGGAAGAAACCGCATCAAGCATGGAAGAGATGACTGCAACCGTGAAACAGAATGCTGACAATGCACGTCAGGCCAATCAACTGGCTGCCGGTGCACGTGAACAAGCAGAACGTGGTGGCACCGTGGTGCAACGTGCAATTGGCGCAATGGGCGAAATCAACAACGCCAGTCGCAAGATCGCAGACATCATTAGTGTGATCGATGAAATCGCCTTCCAGACCAACTTGCTGGCATTGAATGCTGCAGTAGAAGCAGCACGTGCCGGTGAACAAGGTCGTGGCTTTGCAGTGGTGGCAACTGAAGTGCGTAACCTCGCACAACGTAGTGCCAGTGCCGCAAAAGAAATCAAAGACCTGATCAATGACTCCGTTGATAAAGTCAAAGCGGGTTCTGAACTCGTTGATGAGTCCGGCAAGACACTGGCCGAGATCATGGAGAGTGTAAAGAAGGTCACTGACATCGTTGCTGAAATCGCGGCTGCCAGCCAGGAGCAATCTGCTGGTATCGAACAGGTGAACAATGCCGTGACACAGATGGACGGCGTGACACAACAGAACGCTGCACTGGTGGAACAAGCTTCCGCTGCCAGCAAGGCCATGCAACAGCAGGCCAATGCGCTGGTACAACAGATTGGCTTCTTCAAAAACGCCAACGCCACTGCACCACAAGTTGAAGTGGCACCAAGACCCGCTGCTGCACGTCCGGCCATGCCACAACGGTCAGCATCGCGTTCTGCTTCACGACCTGCAACAGCACCTGCACGTCCCATGGCACGTGCCAGTGGTGATGACAGTGTGTGGCAGGAGTTTTGATTACTGCTGAAATGGGAATGGAATGAGCAACGAGTTGCTCTTGCCAAGATTGAAGCTGCTGGAGTGATGTTTATGAAGAGCGCAACCGTGAATCAGTCAGAAAATGCTGTGAACAGCCTGAATCAGATGCTGACGTTCATGCTGGGTGATGAAACCTATGGCGTGGACATTCTGCGTGTTCAGGAAATACGTGGCTGGTCTCCGGTAACTCGTATTCCACAATCTCCGCATCACGTACTGGGTGTATTGAACCTGCGTGGTTCAATCGTACCGGTGGTTGATCTGCGCATGCGCCTAAGCCTGGATCGCGCTGAATACACAGCCGTCACGGTCATCATCGTGTTGTCAGTTGATTCAGGCAATGGACGTCGCGACTTTGGTGTCGTTGTCGATGGCGTGTCTGATGTGATCAACGTGCAGGCATCTGATGTGAAGCCGCCGCCGGAACTGGGTGCTGATGTCAGCACCGATTACATCCAGGGATTGGCAACGGTGTCAGATCGCATGGTGATGTTGCTGGATATCGATCGCTTGATCGGTGCGGATATCATCGGCGTATCACCAATGTCGGCAGTGGCGTAATTCGGATTCGCGTACGCCGATATTGTTCGGCGAATTCACCATCGGCACGGAATCGCTGCAGGTGATCACTGCGCGAGCCTCAATTGAGTTGCACATTGCATGTTGCCAAAATTTGAAAAGACTCCCGTTCCGCAGCTGGTGGATGCACAGATCACTCCACAGGAGTTCGACTTTATTCGAACTGTTGTAGAGAAGAATGCCGGCATCGTACTCAGTAGCAACAAGATGCAGCTCGTGCAAGGACGGTTGGTGCGTCGCGCACGGGAGCTGGGCCTTAGCTCTATTGGTGAATACTGCGAGATGATCCGTAATGGCGGTCCGGAAGAACTGGTGGGACTGATCAATGCCATTACTACCAATGTCACATCTTTCTTCCGCGAGAGTCATCACTTCGATGCATTGATGTCAGTGATGTTGCCTGAAGCCATGGGTCGCAACGAACGTTCGCGACGTATGCGCATCTGGTCAGCGGGATGTTCGAGTGGCGAAGAACCCTATTCAATTGCGATGGCCGCGGCAGAAACATTGAGTAATTCACGCGGTTGGGATTTCAAGATTCTCGCCACGGATATTGATAGCGAGATACTGCACATTGCCGAAGAAGGCTTTTATGCAAATGAAAGACTGGCTGGTATTTCAGAAGAACGTCGACGTCGCTGGTTCTTGCGTGATGATCGTGATGCTGATGGTGACTGGCAGGTAGTCCCTGAATTGAAACAGCTGGTTACTTTCAGGCCTCTCAATTTGATGGGTAACTGGCCGATGCGTGGACCATTCGACATTATTTTCTGTCGCAATGTCATGATCTATTTTGATCAACCGACACGCGACCGTTTGTTAATGCGCTACGCTGGATTGCTGGCAGATGGCGGTTACCTGTGTCTGGGTCATTCTGAATCCATCCATGGACAACATAGCCACTTCAAGCTGGTGGGGCGCACCATCTACCGCAAGGTTGGAGGTTAGTTGGCGGAGCAATCAAAATCGGTTGATGCGAAAGCGCCACTACCGCGTGCCATGAATGGGTTCGATAACATTCGACGTTATCGTGATCCGAGTTCTGGCAACGTGATTGCGAAACTATTGCCCGGTGATTTCTACGTCACCAAAGAAGATGAAGTGCTCGACACGGTACTGGGATCATGTGTCTCTGCATGCATTCGTAATCCCAAGACCGGCATTGGCGGCATGAATCATTTCATGCTGCCGCATCCACGTGGTGAATCAGGTGATAGCTGGAATGCAGTCACTGGCACGGCGACACGTTATGGCAGCGCATCCATGGAACAGCTGATCAACAAGATATTAAGCGCAGGTGGTCTGCGTTCCGATCTTGAAGTTAAAATTTTTGGCGGGGCGCGTGTATTGGCGGCGGCCACCGACGTGGGGCAACACAATGTCGTGTTTGTACGCGACTTCCTTAAGAACGAAGGCTTGAAGATTTTTTCTGAAGATGTGGGCAGCACCACACCAAGACATGTGCAGTATTTTCCACAAACTGGCCGCGTGCGCGTCAAACATCTGGCTGGCGCATTGAGTCAGACTGTGGTCACACAGGAAGTCACCTACAGCAAGACCATCGATCAGCAACCGGTTACCGGCTCCATTGATTTGTTCTGATGGGCTGAAGAGATCATCATGGCAAGAAAGAAAGTGCTTATTGTGGACGATTCGGCGCTGGTGCGGCAGATGCTCACCGAGATGTTGAATAGCGATCCAGATCTGGAAGTGATTGGCACGGCAACCGACCCTTATGCGGCACGCGAGAAAATCAAATCGCTCAATCCCGATGTAATCACACTGGATGTGGAAATGCCGCGCATGGATGGTGTGACGTTTCTTGAGAATCTGATGCGGCTGCGTCCTACGCCGGTGGTAATGGTTTCATCACTGACACAGAAGGGCGCTGAGGTCACGTTGCGGGCGTTGGAACTTGGCGCTGTAGATTTTGTGGCCAAGCCGAAGATCGATCTTGCTGGTACGTTGCGTCAATACACAGAAGAGTTAATCGCCAAGGTTAAAGTGGCCGCGGGCGCCAATGTAACGCGACGTCACATCCCCATCATGGCGGGTGCCCAACCCAAACATTCTGCCGACGTAGTGATTCCCGCAAAACTCCGCGCAAGAAACATGTTGCGCACGACAGAAAAGATCGTTGCGATTGGCGCCTCGACCGGTGGCACCGAAGCATTACGTGAACTGCTTGGCAGTTTTCCACCTGATGCGCCCGCAATGGTGGTTTCGCAGCATATTCCGGCAGCATTTAGTAAACCTTTTGCTGATCGGCTCGATACAGTATGTGCCATGAAGGTGTTTCATGCCGAGGACGGCCAGTACATAGTGCCGGGACATGTTTACATCGCACCTGGCGATCGGCATTTATTGATTGATCGTGACGGTGCGCGTTACGTGTGTCGTCTCAGTGAGGGACCGCCGGTGAATCGTCATCGTCCCAGCGTGGATGTGATGTTCCGGTCGATGGCGCAGAAGGTAGGACCGAACGCAATTGGTGTCATCCTCACCGGAATGGGTGACGATGGTGCACGCGGATTGAAAGAAATGCTGGAAGCAGGCGCGCATACGGTTGCGCAGGATGAAGCATCGAGTGTTGTCTGGGGAATGCCTGGCAGTGCTGTGAAGTTGGGCGCAGCAGAACGCGTTGTAGCGTTGAATAATATCGCCAGCGTGATCCTTGATCTGGCTGCTGCCCGTGTTGATGATGCGGCCACAGGTTAACGATCAAGGAACAACGGACAAGGAATAACGATCAAGGAATATAAGGACGGGCGGTCAGATTGAATAGTGTGTTGGTTTGCAATGTTGATTACGAATCGAGGGTTTCAGAATGGCATCGAATGCCGCACAAAGTGACGTAACCGGAAAGCACGCGCAAGCTGCGTTCCAGTTTGTTGCCGAACTTGCCGCTGAAGTATCACGCGGTCGTGTGGAACTGCCTGCGTTTCCTGATGTGGCGACGCGCGTGCGTAAAGCACTGGCAGATGAGAATGTCAGTCCCGAACATATTACCCGCGTTGTAGGTTCCGAAGCGGGGCTGGCTGCACGCGTGATGACATTGGCAAACTCTGCTGCGTTGAATCGCGGCGGCAAGAACATCACCGAATTAAAAACCGCGATCAATCGTATTGGTCAAAACAATGTACGTACTGCGGCGGTTGCTTTTGCGATTGCACAGTTGCGTCGTGCTTCGGAATTGAAGCACATCATCAAGGATCTGGAAAAACTCTGGAATCAGGCCACGATGGTTTCCGCTCTGGCTTACACCATTGCCAGTCGCACACCCGGCATCAACGCTGACGAAGCATTGCTCGCAGGGTTGATCCACAACGTTGGCAAAATTTATATTCTTGCACGCGCTTACAAGCACGCTGATTTGTTTGGCGATAGCGCAGCGATGACCATGATCATGCGTGACTGGCATGCCAACATCGGCAAGGCCATCATCGAGAACTGGGGCTTTGCAGTACACATTGCAGAAGCCGTGGGTGGTCAGGAAGAACTCGATCGTGTTGCCGGTCAGGCTGATCTCACCGATGTGTTGACAGTCTCTGTACTGGCTTCGACATTCATCGACGACCCCGATGTTGATCTCGAGCTCAATATGCAGGGCGTACGCGGTTTCTCACGCCTTGGTCTCGATAATCAGAAATTCCGCGTCATCATGCGTGACTGCATCGAAGAAATTTCTGCATTGAGAAGCGCGCTGGGAACTTGACCTAAGTTTCCGTCTTTCCACCTGCGACTAAGACTTAGTGTTCCAGGCGAGCCTCGCTGGGATATTTACGACTTTCTAAAAAAGAATCGCAGCGCAAACATAACCAATCCCACAATCAGCATTATGCGACCAACTCCACTCTGTTCATCGGATGGATCCATCGCACTCGCTTCTCTGAATGTACCCGGAGACTCTGGCAGGTAGCGGACGGTCATCATCGAAGCTGCGTTCTGACTACGTATGGCTCTGCCTAAATCTAATGAGACATGCATGTTTTCATAGATTTCACGACCATCCTCGGTCTTGAATCGCACGTAGGCTGTGTAGTTTTTGTCTATGTGGCTAGAGGTCTCCTTCCATTGAAGTTTGGTCACCTCTGCTTCCGCAGTTTTGCCGTGATTTTGCAAGGCTGCAAATTCGGTAGCGTTCTTGTGACCTGCATAGAGCAGGAAAATACCGAATACCATCAGGCAGAAAGCGAATAAAGGACTGAGAAAGATTTTGAACATGAGTATGACCGATCCGATTTATTGTCTGTCTGGTTTTGTCATGGAGATTTCGCAACTATACTTAAAGCGGGTATCTTTGAATCTAGCGCGTATTTGTATCGTAGAGCACGTCACGCTTTGTAATCTTTATGTCCATTATTTACGCGCTGATACGGCTTGCACCAAAACAGGCGATCCGTGATACTGCGCGCCGATGCGAATCCACTCATCCATAACCCGTGTCTGTATCTGGTTGCTGTGCATTGCCATGATGGCGATGCCGGTCAGCAATTCGCATCTGCATCTATGCCTTGATGGGCAGGAAGCGCCGGTTTCATTGCATATGGATGATGCTGATGAAGCGGGTATTACAACGCAGGCATCATCACATGACGATATAGAATTGCCGGTAGGCAGTCTCGCCATCGTCAAGAAATTTGAGCTTGGCACACAATGGTTGTTGCTGGCTTTCATGCCGCTGGCGATGCTGCTTATCGAAGGAATGCTGCGTGATGCAGGATTGCAAATCCCGCGTTCACGACGCACACCGTTTGTATTCTCATCTATTTCGTTCGCGTTTCGGCCGCCACTCCGCGCACCGCCGCTTTAGTTCTCCCGTTTGATTGCTTAATTGTTCAAGCAGCGCATCGCGCTGGTCTTGCTTTGGGAGAATTCCATGATTCGCTTTTTCGTACGTGCACGCGTGCTGGCGCTGTGCGTGTTGATGCCCTTTATCAGCGTGGCTGGGGCGGAAGTTACCGATGAACTGACGTTGAGCGATGCTTTGCGTCTGGCATTGCAGAACAACCCTGACCTTGCCGTGTCCAGTTATGAATTGAAAATTCACGATGCAAGAGTGTTGCAAGCAGGACTGGGGCCCAATCCTGAACTGACATTGACTGCGGAGAACTTTGCGGGCAGCGGTGAAGCCAAGGGAACGAAACTATTGGAGACCACGTTGTCACTGGGACAAACCATTGAGCTTGGTGGCAAGCGTGGCAGTCGCATCACGGTGGCGAATATTGATCGCGAGTTATCAGGCATTGATCGCCAGGCACGGCAGCTTGATGTGCTCGCCGAAGTCACTCGCAAGTTCATTGATGCGGTCGCTGCGCAGCAAGTACTGGAGTTATCACAACACACGCGGCAATTGGCGCAACAAACCTTGTCGGTGATTGAAAAGCGTGTGCAGGCAGCCCGGACTCCGCTGGCAGAGCAAAGTCGTGCAACGATTGCGTTGACGCGCGCTCGTATTGCTGAACAACAAGCTGCGTTATCTCTGGATAATGCAAGACATGAGCTGGCTGCGATGTGGGGTGGCGATGCACCAGCATTCAGTCGCGTAAATGCCGATCTCTTCTTGATGCCTTCTTTGCAGTCGTATGAACAATTGCAGTCTCAATTGCAAGCCAGTCCAGACTTGCTGCGCTTCGCAACCGAAGCACGTTTACGAGAGGCGGAATGGAAGTTGGCGCAGTCGCAAGCTCGATCTGATTTGAACGTGAGTGCAGGGGTTCGCCATTTGCAGGCGAGTGGCGACTATGCATTGGTGGCGCAAATTGCCATGCCACTGCCATTTGCCAACCGTAATCAGGGCACTATTCAGGAAGCGCAGGTAAAACGTGATCAGCTACATGTGCAGTCCCGAGCTGCATTGATTCACGCGCAAACAACCTTGTATCGCCTGTATCAACAAATACATTTCTCACAAGAAGCAGTCGCTCAGTTGCGTAAAGAGGCTATCCCTCAAGCAGAGGCGGCTGTAGCTCAAACCCGAGATGGATATGAACGTGGGCGCTTTTCCTATCTGGAGTTGGCGACCGCTCAACAGGATCTCTTTGAGTTACAACGCGCTGCCATTGATGTAGCAGCCGACTATCACCGTCTGTTCACTGAGCTGGAACGACTGACCTGCGAACCGCTCGCGGCAACTTCTAATTGATTGCAGGAGCCATCATGAAAAGCCATTTGATGTGGAGTTTGTTATTCATCGCTGCGTGCTCCAATGAGACGCCAGCAGTACCGCAAAAAGAAGCCGCCGCTTCAGAGAGCGACATACACGTTACGGCGTTTTCAGAGCAGGCTGTAAAAAACGCTGGAATTGAAACCTCGACTGCGGCTGCCGGTGTCGTCCACGAAACGGTGCTGGTATATGGCGCGATACAACCCATGCCAGAAAAAGTACGCGAAGTAGTTGCACGATATCCGGGTGTGATTCGAAGCGTCACTCATACCGTTGGTGATGCGGTGCGGGCAGGAGAAGTGCTGGCAACAGTGGAAAGCAACGATAGTCTGCAAACCTATAACGTCATTGCGCCGATTGCGGGTGTGATTACTCAACGGCGCGCCAATACTGGTGCGACAGCTAACGAACAGTCGCTATTCTCGATTGCTGATTACTCGCAAGTTTATGCGGACTTCAATGTGTTTCCCCGTGATCGTTCTCGTCTGAAAGTTGGGCAAGTTGCACAAGTGAGCGACGCGGAAGGATTGCAGCGAATAACAGGGCGTATTT